>NZ_AUMA01000022.1 GCF_000422565.1 Desulfovibrio aminophilus DSM 12254
CTCGCAGCTCAAATTCTGGCGAAGGCTTGCTGCAAAAAATCCTTCTCCACAGTGAGTTGGCCAATCTTGGCGTGAAGCTCTTTGATCCGCGCCTCGTCGCTTTGTTGGGCCTTTTGGGCCTTGCCCGCAAAGCCGACCGCGATCTGCTCCTTGGCCTGCTGCTTCCACTGGGAAACCTGATTGGGATGCACGCCGTACTTGCTGGCAAGCTCGGACAGGGTGTGTTCTCCGGACAGGGCGTCCAGGGCGACTCGGGTCTTGAATTCTGCGGTAAACTTTCTTCGCGGCTTGGACATCAAAAGCCTCCTTCAGGCTTCTTACGTCCACCTTAGCTCATGGTCCAGTTTTCCGAACCCACTTCTAGGTTCTGGCCGTTGCCTCCGATGCCCAGCATGCCGGAGATGGTGGCGTCATAGGTGTCGTTGAGCGGGCAAAGGGTGTTCGGGTTGAAATAGGTGATCTCCACGTTGCCCCCGGTCAGATCGGCCATCTCCTTGAACCAGGGAGTCCAGGCGTTGACCACGGTGGGGTGGGTGTTCATGTAGACGGTGGAGAAGGACAGCTCCATCTTCTTGGCGAAAGCCGCCCCGCCCATCAGAAGCACCGCCAGCAGGGCCGCGACCATGCCCCACATGGGGGCCTTTCTCATCCGCATCCTCATCGCACTCTCCTTCCTCGATTGGTGTGTGCCCCGGGGTCTTCAACCCCGGGGCTTGATGACATCTTTCCGTCAGGCGCAGTCGTGGTGATCCCAGGGCTCACGGCTGTCGCGCGACATGGCCGCCTCCATGCGCTTCAGACCCTCGCGCAACTTCTCCATTTCCTTGTCCTTGAAATGGGGATCGCGCATGGCCTGGTACAGGATAGCACCTTCGCACTGCTCCGGCGCGGGGATGCAGAGCAGATAGCAGATCGTGGGAACCAAGTCCCACAACCAACAGGTGCGCTCCATCTTGTTGTTTTTCTTAATGTTCGGCCCACTGAACAGCAGCAGCGGGCCGAGCTTGCCGGGGCCGGCCTCGGCCGTGGGCAGCATATGGCCATGCTGGGAGCCGAATTCCGGATACAGGGCGTAGACCACGTCTCCGATCCTGTCGCCGTGCAGCCCGAGGATTCGGGCGTCCTTCTTGGGCAGGGCCAGGGCCACGGGACGCTTGCCGGTCTGGGGGTCGACGTAGGTCAGAAGCGCGTCGCAGATCTCGCGCTGGACCTTCTCGTAGTCCTCCGGCTCCACGATGCCTTCGGGATCGCGGCCCTTGAGGTTCACGTAGATGTAGATCTCGCGCTGGGGCACGGCCTTGGAGCGGGCGTAGTCCGGGAGATGCGTGCTCAGGGCCAGCACGTTGGACTCGCTCTCCATGGCCTTGCCGTCGGTCATGTAGGCCAGTCCGGCGGGGGTCAGAGCCTTGTACGGGTCGAAGACCACTCCGTCGGGCGTGGCGCCGTGGTCGGAAACCAGGACCACCAGGGTGTCCTTGTCCGCCTGGGTGAGCAGGCGGGCGAGCATGCGGTCCTCGACCTCGTAGATGCGCTTATGCACGTCCCAGGCCTTCTCACGCTTCTCGGCGTCGTCGCTGACCATGTCCGTGAGCACGAGGTGGTACATCCAGTCAATGGGATGGGAATGCATGTAGAAGAGATCCCACTCGTTGTTCTGCATGAGCGAGATCGCCACCTCGGCGTTCCAGGTGGAGAGGTTCTCGTTCATCTCCACATAGGTGTCGTAGTCGACGGAGCCGAGCAGGCCCATGACCAAGCCGCCGGCCGCGTGGATGGCGCCCTTGGTGATGTCAACGCCCTCGGACTTGTCCAGAGGGTGGATCCAGTCGCCCTTGGTGGGCACCATGGCGCCGATGAGCAGCTTGAACTCGCTGGCGTCGTCGGCGAGCGTGATGAGCTTGCAGCGGAAGAAGACCTCCTCCTTGCCGCCGTCCGCCATGGTGATCTCGGTCACGAGCTGGTCGCTCCACTGGCCCGGGGTCAGGGTGCAGAGCACCTTGTCCCCGCCCTTGCCCGTGGCCAGGACGGCCTTGCCGTACTCGCCGTCCTCGCCAGGCAGGAGCACCCACCAAGTGGCGGGGGCGATTGCGCGCTCGGCCCTGGGGAAGGGCATCTTGACTTCCATCTCCATGGGTGCGTTCCCCATATCCTCCACGCCGTCCCAGCCCTCGGCGTCGACGAACTCGCCGCGGAAACCGTGAGGGTAGAGATCCGTGGAGATGATGGAGTCCTCGCAGAGGAAGTAGTTGGCGTTCAGCGACGGCAAGCCCTTGCGGCTCTCGCCCACGTGGAAGCCGTTGCCGCCCACGGTGATGCCCTTCTTCATCCGCGAAGGAGCCGAACCGGGGTAGGTCATGACGATGCACTTCTTCCCGGCCTTCTCGGCGGCCTCCCAGACCGTCTCGGCCTGGATGCGGTCACGGTCCCAGTTCTGGGTGATGCTCTCGTTGCCCAGGGTTGCGCCCGGGGTGTGGTTGTGGAAGTCCGTGATGCCGTGCGTGCCGTCGGTGGCGCCGGTGGCGATGACGGCCCAGTTCGGGGGGGTCACCGTGGGATATGGCGCCAGGGCGTTGACCGCCAGGGTTCCGCTCTCGAGAAGTTTCTTGAAGGTGGGCAATGCTCCTTCCTTCACATACTTCTCGATCAGGTGCGGCTGGGCGCAATCCAATCCGATAACCATGACCTTCTTAGGAGTCTTAGCCATTTTCTACCCTTTTTTCAAATGCATCGGTTACTTTCCATACCCGTCATACCGGCGGGCTTCCTCAGTCTTTTCCGCAGGAACATCCCACCCGCTCCAAAGCAATCAATGTGCCGCTTTTCACATTTCTACAACATGCTGATTTTAATTAATTAATTTCGAAGCCGCTGGAGCACTCGAAAAAAATTACGGGTCAAAATCGCGCATGTCATACGAAACCGCCCGATTATCTTGGGAAAAAATATCAAAACTCAGCATGGGTCAAAATCGCGCATAAACAAAAAATAAAGCAACAGTCAGTAAAAACTTACCTTTTCAAAAAGAACCGCACACCGAATTCACGCGCCGAACGCTTTTGGGGTACGACATTCCGATCCAATCCAGCCGCATTCGCCCCTTCACGAGCGCATGGTTGCGACAATGCCGTTCAGATCTTCCGCAAGACGGCGCAACCTCTCACCGATGCCGGCGGCCCGCTCCATGGCCTCGGCCGTATCGCGGGCGATGGATCGGACCGTGGCCGAGGTGCGGGCGATCTGCTCCGCGGCTGCGGACTGCTCCTCCGCGGCCGCAGCGATGGCCTGAGACTGGGCGGCCGCCGCCGAGGCCTCGTCGAGGATCGAACGCAGGGCCTCGCCCGCCTGGCGGCTCAGGGCGCCTCCGGTCTCCACCGCCTTGACCGCCACACGCATGGCCGCGTCACATTGACCCACCGCCACCTCGATGGCCCCCGTGGAACCAGCCACCTGCTTGGTGGCCTCGGTCGTCTTCTCCGCCAGTTTGCGCACTTCTCCGGCCACAACCGCGAAGCCTCGTCCGGCCTCGCCCGCGCGGGCGGCCTCGATGGCCGCGTTCAAGGCCAGCAGATTCGTCTGATCCGCGATGTCGTCGATGATGCCGAGGATGTTCGAAATCTCGCGCGCCTGTTCGCCCAGTCGGGCGAGGTTGTCCGCCACTCCGGCGAAGGCCGCATGCACGGAGTCGATGGCCAGGTCCGTCTCCCGGGCCACGGCCGCGCCGCGTTCGCCTTCTTCCCGGACCCGCTCGGACTGGGCGGCCGACATGGAGGCGTTGCGGCTCACCTCCAGAATGGAGGCGTTCATCTGCTCCACGGCCGTGGCCGTCTCTTCGGTGCGTCCGCGCTGCGCCGAGGCGCCCTGCCCGGCCACCTCCACCTGTTCACCCAGGTTCCTGGACTCCTCGCCCAGTTGCCGGACCACCTCACGAGCCCGCTCCGCCGCCCGGGTGATGACCTCGCTTTGCGCCTCGATGCGCGCCTGCTGATCGCGCAGGGTGGTGACCTCGAACCAAAGAGCGATGGAGCCGAAGAGTTCGCCGTCGTCCCCGATGATCGGCGCGGTGGTCGCCTCCACGACCCGACGCTCGCCTGACGGAGTGGTGAAGGCCAGCTCACGGTCGTTGCGGGCCTTGTCACGCAGAGCCAGCCAAAGCAGGGTCTCCCGGCCCTCCTCGCCGAAGACGAAACGGCTGGAGCTCCAGCCCTGGTAGTCCCCGGGATCGCCCGGCTTGCCCATAGCCCCGAGCATTTCCTTGTTGGTGAAGACCAGCCTGTCCTCGGGGTCCACGATGCTCACCGGCACCGGCAGGCAATTCAGCACGCCCTGGGAAAAGCCGAGCCGCGCGCGGAGCATGGCCGACATGCGCAGCACGTTTTCCTTGAGTTCGTCGAATTCGGATCGGTACGAGCCCGCGATGTGCGCATCGAGATCTCCGTCGGCCACGGCGCGGGAATAGTCGCGGATGGCCAGAACCGGGGTCAGGACCAAACGCCGGATCAGGAGCCAGAGCCCACCGCAGAGCAGGATGAGCAGGAGCAACGCGGCGACTCCCAGGGCCACGCGCAAGGGCCCCAACCCACTCAGCAGGTCGGCCCGTCCGGCCCCCACCCAGACAGTCCAGCCCAGGGCGTCCAGAGGGGTGGCGGCGTAGATGGTCGTCACGCCTCGCCAGTCGCACTCCAGCCCCCCGGCCACCTCCCGCGCCCCGGCGAGCACGGTCGGGGTCAGGCCGGACTGGAACGCCAGGTTCGCGTCCGGATGCGCCACGATCCGGCCAGTCCCGTCCTGTACAAAGGCATGGCCCGAAGCCCCGATCCGCACGGGCAGCACGAAGCGTTCCGCGAAGCGCGACCAGTCCAGCAGGCAGCCGACGCCGCCGATCACGCGCCCCTTGTCCCGCAAGGGACGGCCCAGGCCGAGGGCCCTGCCGTCTTTCTCCACTTCGCCGCCGGTGAACGCTTTGTCCTGGCTCACGGTTCGGAACAGCAGGGTATCGGCCACATTTGACCCACACAGATCCTCGCCGGCAGGGCCGCGCCCGACCACCACCTCACCGGCGGAGTTGAACACGAAAAGAGAAACGAACCGGCGGTCGCGCGCGAGCACGCCCTTGAGGAACTCCTCGGCGAAAGGCACAGGGGTCGGATAATACTGGATGGCGCTGACCAATGTCGTCTGGGTCGCGAACTGCTCCATGTCCGCCTGGGCTGATTCCAGGTAGAGGTCCAACGAGGACCGGATGCGGTCGCCGCTTTGGTGCATGACCCGCACCTGCTGATCCAGGAGAAAGGACGACAACCGGGTTTCCAGAACCAGGGCGAATCCGGCCATGCCGGTGGAGACGATCAGAAACACGCACAGGAGCAAGACCCAACGGGCCGACAGTTTTCTCATGAAACCCCCGCCATGCGGCATCAGATGTGTGCGGGGGGCTTAGCCTACAAAGTCCGTGCCTGGGATGAATACATTGATTTTCAACATGTTATCTTGAAGTGAAAAAAATAACACGTGGGACGGTTTCGTCCCAGGCCGCTTGCGGATTGAACATTTCATATTGAAAACAAAAGCAAAATTCTCCAATGAGACACGAATGCCCCATCCCGGCGCAAATCGCCCGGCGTTCTTCATCCCGCACGGGAACGCGGGCGCACGACCTCCTTCACGCCGCACAGTGGACACCCCACGAGGATTTTCCATCCGCCGCGCGGCGATCAGCCATGCTCTATGCTGATCGCCTGCAGCTGAAACAACGCTTCCGTGTGGGCGTAACGCCTGCCCACCCGTCGGACACAGGGCGGGATGGAATGTGGCACCGTGAGGCAACCCCTCCACCAAAAAGACAAAGAGCCCGAAGACTGCGCTTCGGACCCCTTGAAATATGTGGTCCGGCAGGAATCGACCCTCCGGCCTACAGATTAGGAGGCGAAAATTATTTTTCGTATCCTTGTTGATTATATAATATAATTATCTTAATTGAAGGCCAATGGAGACAATATGGAGACAGCAGGTCTCCTGGAGGCTCTCCCGTGGCAGCCTTCCAAAAACGCGTGAACGGCAAGTGGCAGGCCAAAATCCGCCGCGACGGACATCCGCCGGTTTCCAAAACCTTCGCGACCAAAGCCGATGCCGAGGCCTGGGCCCGCGCCCAGGAACGAGAAATGGACCGGGGAGCCTTCATTCCTTCGGATGCCGCGCACAGGACCACGGTCGGGGCCATGCTGGACAGATACCGTGAAGAGGTCTTCCCCCGCTTGGCCCGGGGCGGAAAATTCCTGCAATCCAACCTGGAACGCCTGAAGGCCTCACTCGGCGCGCTGTCCCTGGCGGCCCTGGAGCCGACGCACATCTCCACCGCGCGCGACAACGCGTTGAAGGCAGGGCTCTCCTCCCAAAGCGTGCGGCACAACCTGGGCCTTCTCAACCGGCATCAGGCAAGCAGGATGTTCCACGACGACACGGACGCGCCGGTCCGGCTCCTGGACGCCTTCGAAGGCTTTCACGACCTGCTCAAGGAGCGGTCCACCCAGGCGAGGCTCAAAGGCTGGCGGGAAGTGGCGGGCCTTCTTCGGGAGGGTCGCTCGGATCGCGTCCGCCTCCTCGGGGGGCAGGCCTGGCCCGGCGCCCGGCGTCTCGCGCCTGGGGAAACGGTTCCCGAGGAGCACCTCTTCCTTGAGGCCGCCATAAGAGACATCGAGACCGACGGTCTGCTCCGGCGGCCGGTGAAGGGTTTGGTCTATTCGGGGGCCTTGTCCGAAGCCCAGAGAAGCCAGGTGCTGCGTCCCGGCGACATCCTCTTCTGCTGCAAGGGGGCCGTGGGCATGGTCGCCCTGGCGCCAGAGGATTGCGGGCCGAACTGGATCCCCAGCCAGTCTTTCCAGGTGCTCCGGCCCCGCGACGGCGCGGACCCGATCTGCCTCTTCCACCAGCTCCGGTCGCGGGAGACTCAGGAGCACATCGCCCGGCTCGTCGCCGGCGGCACCGTGCCCCAGATCAAGACCGCGGACATGGGCGACCTGCCCGTGCCGACGCTGTCGCCGGACGAGGCGGAGCGGATACGTTCAAGCCATGCGGAGATCCTGTCTCTGTCCCAAACCATCCGCCAACTGGAAAAGAGACGCGACCTGTTGTTGAAAGACATCGTCGGGTAAGCTGCGCAAACTCCTCGCGCACCATGCAGCGGCACGCAATCGCAACGACAAAGAGAACCACAATCATGGGCAGACAAAAGAGACGCGACATCCAGATATCGGCTGACGAAATAGCGGGTCTCGGCCCCTTTCTTTTTGCCGCCCAGCAGGGCTCCCACGGCCTGTTCGGGAACCGGCGCAAAAAACAACCCGGCCATTTTCTCCTCGCCGACGCATTCGGCAGTGGTCTGATTCCATACAACGGGCTCGTTCTTCCCCTGTCCACATGCTCTGACAGTCGAATGAAGGCCGCCTTCCTTGAACTGCGTCGATTCATGCGCGACGATGGCTGCGGAATTGATCCACGTCCAGAATACAATCTCACCGCCAAGCGTGCAGCCGCTCAACGTCATCTCGACGCGAACCTCGGCGGCGCCGTGCAACTCCATGAAAAAAACCGAATGTCGGGATTCTTGCGATTCAAGCATACCGACAGCCTGTTCCCCGCCCTCGCCGGAAGGTTCGACTATGTCGTGTCATTGGCGACACAGGACGGCGACAGGCTGGCCGGACCCGTTTATGCTCCGTTTGCATGGAACTCGTATGGTTCATTTCTGGAGTGGTTCCACGCCCCGGAAGGTTATGAGGTGAGCGGATGGAACCATGTGCATGTCTTCGCGGTGTTTGATCCGCCGGAACTGTTTCACTTCGACTTCAACGCCGCCTGCCTGCTGGAACGACCGTCTTTCGATCCTTCCCGCCATTTCGTTCCCGCGCCCGGGATGGAAGCGGCATTCCTGGAGATCAGAATGGAGTAGGATGAATCCTCTGGATGCGTCGATTTGGTGCTACGCCATGTCGACGGCGAGACAACCATCGGCATCTCTGAGGTGTTCCAACCGGTTGGCCACCATTGGAGTGGCTGAGAGGCGTGGATTCCGGCGATCTTCCGCTGTGCCTGACCATAGAAGACGAGGGCCCCACGTGGAGACTCGAAGCATATCCTGCAAGGGCCCCGGACCTGATGCTCCTGCGGGTCCATGATCCGTATGACGGTACAGGTGTCCCCCTGGAATGTCTCGTGGGTCAGATGCGATTTGTGGAAGAGCCGCGGACAGCCATGCGTGACTTCTTCGCCTCGGGATTCCAGCCGGATCGCTGGAGTGATGGCGACGACACGGGGTGGCTCCACAAAAAAAGAAGCTCAGCGATCCCTGGTTGATGCGCGATGACTCCGCCGCGTTTCCCCGCCAATGGGGAAGCTGGGGCAAGCCTCCCGACAGAAACCTCGCAACCGGCTCAATGAGCCGGCTGCAAATCCCCTCCGCCGCTTTCCATCCCACAAAGACAAAGCGGCGGCCACCCGCTGGATGGCCGCCGCAGACGGAACGCAACCGCAAAGGAGGAATCCGTCGTGTCCCGTTATTCGCGATCTCCGGTCAGAGGATCTTGTAAGGCAGCCACGTGGCCAGCTTGGGGAACACCTCCAGCAGGAACACGCAGAACAGGTTCAAGGCCGCGAAGGGCATGATCCCCCGGAAGATGGTCTTGAGCGGAATGTCCGGCGCCATGTCATGCATGACGAAGACGTTCACGCCCACGGGCGGCGTCAGCAGGCCGATCTCGCACATGATCACCGCGTAGGTGCCGAACCAGATCGGATCGATGCCGTAATGCTGCACCAGGGGATAGAAGAAGGGGATCGTCAGGATGAGCATCCCGAACATGTCCAGCAGCATCCCGAGAACCAGGTAGATGATGGATATGATGATCAGGAAGCCCACCTTGGAGAGTCCCATGTCGGCCACGAAGGCGACCAGCGCCTGCGAGGCGCCGGTGACCGCCAGGAAGCGGGCCAGCAGATAGCCGGACACGATGATGCCCCAGATCATGGCCGCCACCAAACCGGTGTCGATCATGGCGTCGCGCATGGCCTTCCAGGTCAGCCGCCGCCGGCTGAGGCAGATGAGCAGCACCCCGGCCACGCCCACGCCCGAGGCCTCGGTCGGGGTGAAGAAGCCGCCGTATATGCCGCCGATGATGATGACGAAGATAATCAGCAGACCCCAGGTTCCCTTCAGAGAGCGGATGCGCTCCAGCATGGCATAGGACGCGCCACGAGGGCCAAGCTTGGGATTCAGGCTGCAGCGGATGAAGATGTAGACGCAGTAGAGCATCGTGAGCAGGATGCCCGGGACGACTCCGGCCAGGAACAGCCCGCCGATGGAGGTGTCCGTCAGGACACCGTACATGATGAAGCCCAGGCTCGGCGGGATGAGCACCGCCAGTGTGCCCGCCGAGGTCAACGCTCCCGCGCTGAGCTCGTCGTCATACTTGTAGCGCTTGAGTTCCGGCCGAATGATCGTGCCCATGGTGGCCACCGAGGCCACGCTGGAACCGGTGACCGCGCCGAAGGCCGCGCAGGTGACCGTGGCCGACATGGCCAATCCGCCGGGCAGGAAGCCGATCCAGCGCTCGATGCACTCGAAAAGCTCCTTGGCGATGCCGGTGTGGTAGATCATCTTACCCATGAAGACGAACAACGGAATGCATATGATGATGAAACTCATGCCTTCCTGGTTGACCACCAGGACCGCCTGCTGCATGACCACCGCGAAGCTGGTCACGTAGCTCAGGCCCACGACCGCCACCACGCCCAGGGCGAAGGTGACGGGAACCCCCATGAATAGGAGCGCCACCATGATGGCGAGTCCGATGTATCCGACGGCTACCATGAGTTGTGCTCCTTTTTCGCCGCGACCATGCGCACCGCGTGACGGATCAGCAGGAGAATGAGCAGCGCGCAGCTGACAATGATGATGCCGCTGAGAATCCAAAGGGGAATATGCATCTCGTCCGTGGATTCATTGATGGCGAGCTGGTACGGGATATCCCGCATCGCCTGGAAGGCGATGGTTCCGTAGAAGATGCCGCCGCAAATGACCGTCAAGGCGTCGGATATCCTGCGGAACCACGCCGGGAGGGCGTTGTAGAGCAGGTCCATCCGAATGTGGCGGTCCTTCTGCCAGCAATTGGCCTGACAGCAGAGCACCAGGGTGAAGAGCATGATGCCGCACGCCTCCTGGGACCAGGTGAGGCCGCTGTTCAGGATATAGCGCATCACGACTTCGGTGCAGATGAAGACCGTCATCAGCGGGATCGTGACGAGCGTCGCGCATTTGTGCAGGAGTACCGCCGCCTTGCCCGGAAGGGAGTCTTCCTGGGCGAAGACGCTCGGCTTGCCGGCGTGGATGTCGCCCGGATCGATTTCCTGCGGCGTCGTTGCCTGGGTATTCATTCCTCCTCCTCTCTCCCTCGTGACGGGCGCTTGCACGCAAGGCGCAAGCGCCCTTGGTCTCAGTTTAGAAATCGACGATTCCGGGCAGCGGGTTCTTGGTGACCAGATCGAACACCTGTTCCGGGGTCATGGCGCTGTACTTGGCGTCCAGCTCGCGCAGTTCCGTCACCAACTGGCGGGCCGGAAGCCCCTTGGCCTCGTTTTCCTTGACGAAATTCTCCCACATGGGCTCCACGGCCTTCTTGAAGCGCGCCATCTCCTCGGGAGCCAGCTCGATCATCTCAACACCGTTCTCCTTGAGCGTCTTGCGGGCCGCGATGTCATCCAGGTCATAGGCCACGGCGGCCATCTGCGAGGCCTGGCGCAGCTTGGCATACATGAACTTCTTCATCTCCGGCGAGAGCTTCTTGAAGAACTGGGGGCTCATGGCGTAGGGCACACCCATACGGGTCAGGGCGATGCGGGTGTGGTACTTGCCGACCTCATACAGCCGATAAGAGACCATGCTGCTGTCTGGATACAGCACCGCGTCCACCACGCCGTTCTGGAAGGCGGTGTAGGACTCGGAGGACTGGACCATGACCGGCACCGCGCCTAAAAGTTCCAGCGTGGTGGAACACAGACCGCCGAAGGAGCGGATCTTCATGCCCTTGAGATCTTCCAGCTTGTGGACGGGCTTCTTGGTGATGAGATTGTATTCCGAGGTGGTGACCCAGCAACCGAGGAGCACACCCATCTTCTCGTATTCCTGCTTGAAATACTTCGGATAGAGGGTCTCCATGGCCAGAACGCCGCCATGCTGGGAGCTGAGAGCGTACGGCAGGTCGTTGATGTGGCTCAGGCTGAACGACGCAGGCTGATATCCGGGATAGGCATGGGTCAGGTCGCAGATGTCGGTCATGGCGGCGCGGAAGCCGTGCTTCGCCGTATGCAGAACACCGTTGAGATAGTTTTTGAAGACGATTTTCCCGTTGCTTTCCTTCTCGACAAGTTCCTCCCACCTTTTGAAGCCTTCCTTGAACACGGGATAGCTTTCCGGGTAATAGGCGGAGAAGCGGAACTCCACGGGTCCATCCGCCAGGGCCGGCAGACTGGCGAAGAGGGCGAGGACGCATAGCGCCGCAAGGGCCTTGAGGGTCTTCATGACGTTACCTCTTGTATTTTATTGTTTGTATTCAGCACATTCACTCTGCTGCATCGGATTCTCTTCCTCATCCCTCCTTCCATGTACCAGGACTTCAAGATCACAGCCTCGCAACACCGTTACAGCCCGCCCCGTCTCCGGGGTCGTGGACGACGGGCGGCTGTATTCCTTTTCCAGGGCGCCGTACTTGGTCAATCCGAACTCGTGATACGGCATGATCTCCACCTTGCGCAGACCGACTTCGGCCAGAAACGAGCCAAGGGCGCGCAAGTTTTCCAGCGTGTCGTTGAACCCGGGAATGAGCGGCAGGCGAATCAGCACGGGAAAACCGATCCGCCCCAGTTCCCGGGCGTTGCGCAGAATCGGCTCGTTGCCCAGGCCGGTGGCCTCCTTGTGCCGGAAACTCTCCATGTGCTTGATGTCCAGGAGGATCAGATCCAACTGCGGCAGCATCTCGCGCAGCACGTCCCAGGGGGCGCAACCGCTGGTGTCCAGGCAGGTATGGAAGCCGAGTTCGCCGTGCAGCCGCGTGAGCACGGACAGCAGGAACCCGGGCTGGGCCAGGGCCTCGCCACCGCCGCAGGTGACGCCGCCGCCGCTCTGCATGAAGATCCGCCAGTGCTGGCGCACCTCATCGCAGGCTTCATCGACGGTCATGACCCGGCCGGAAAGCGCCCGGGCGTTCTGAAGGCAGACCGAAACGCACCGGCCGCACGCCTGGCACAGGTCGCGGCGCATGTGAACGCCGTCCCCGGACAGAACGATGGCTTGGCTGGGACAGGCTGCGGCGCAAGCGCCGCAGCCGATGCAGAGGTTCTTGTAAAACATGAGCTGGGGATACCGGCTCTGGGACTCTGGATTGCTGCACCATCGACAAGACAAGGGACACCCCTTGAAGAAGATGGTTGATCGCACTCCAGGACCGTCGTGCAGGCTGTAATGCTGGATGTCGAAAACGACGCCGCTGTCTTCGTGCTTCATGGCATTACCCAAGCATCTCGCTGTTTCCGATCACTGCTTACTTCTTGCAGCATGAAACGACGATTCCCTTGCCTTCCTCAATGGATATGACCGCATCCCGCATGGACTCGTACAAGATCCTGTCGACCACGATGGTCAGGCCGTCGATGTCCAACTTCATGTCTTCCTTCTCGTCGAAGGCATCATCCAGGGTGACCCCCAGGTTGAGCTTGACCGAACAGCCGCCGCCGCAGGCCTGACGCCCGACGCGGATGAAACTGTCCCCGCATCCATCCAGGAATTCAATCATTTTCTCTTTAGCTTCCGGCGTGATCCGCATTGTTTCTCTCCTTGAACGGTTCTGGATCGCGACGCCCGGAGCAGCCTCTCCGGGCGTCGCGTGTCGGGGTTAGAATCTCTGCTCGGTACGGGCGATGATCTCGTTCTGCACCCCCTTGTGCAGCCGCGTGAAGTAGGCGCTGAAACCCGCCACGCGCACCGTCAGCGTCTTGTGGTCTTCCGGCTTGTCCTGCGCCTTGCGCAGGGTGTCGGAGCTGACGATGTTGAACTGGATGTGCGACCCGCCCATGTCCATGTAGGCCTTGATGAGCGAAAGCAGCTTGCGGGCTCCCGCGATCCCTTCCACGCTGGTGGGGTGGAACTTCATGTTGAAGTGATTCGAGCCGTACTTGACCGTGTCCAGGGCCTGTGCCGCGGAGCTGATCAGGGCCAGGGGGCCCTTCTTGTCCGTGCCGGGCATGGCCGAAACGCTGGCGTCCGTGAGAGGCATGCCCTTGGCGCGTCCATTGGGCAACGCGCCGGTCAGCATGCCGAAGTAGTTGTGGATGGACAGCGAGTAGGCCTCGATGTTGGCGATATGCTTGCCGTAGTAGTTCGCATCGACGGCGCGGAAATGGTCCATGGCGTCGTCGTAGACTCGCCGCACCAGGGCGTCCACTGCCGGATCGGCGTTGCCGTGCTTGGGAGCGTTGAGGCACATGGCCTTGACGTCCTCATGACCCTCGAAGTTGGCGTCCAAGGCCTCCATGAGGCGGGCCATGGTCAACTGGCGGGTGTCGAAGACGAGATGCCTGATGGCCGCCAGGGAGTTGGCCGCGTCCACGCCGGCGGTGCTGATGACGTAATACAGGTAGTAGTCCGGGCCGCCGTCGTATTCGTGCTTGCCGCGCTTCAGGCATCCGCCGTACATGGCCGAGCGGAAGGGGCCGGGCACGGTGTCGCCCAGGGCCTTGTTGGAGATGGATCCGTAGGGGCGGATCTTCTCGAACATGTGCCGAACCTGAGCGCTGTAGGCCGCGAAGACCTGTTCGAAATCGGAGAACTGGAGCGGGTCGCCGGTGTGCGCGCCGATCTGCTTCCTGGTTTCAGGATCGCGCCCGTCGTGCAGCGCGAGTTCCATGCATTTCGCCAAGTTGAAGGACGCGTTCTCACGGATGAAGGCGGTCTTTCCGGCCACGCCCGTGCCCACGCAACTCATGTTGATGCAGTTGCGCGCATCCTCGATGGTGATGCCGCACCGGGCATGGCGGGTCAAAAGCCGTTCGATGATGATCTTGGTGTTCATCCACTGCGGCTGTCCCAGGCCGGTGCGTTCGAGCTCAATGGCCTTGAGCAGGAAATCCTCCTTGAGCGCGTCGTGATAAAGCACGGTGATGGTGGGCTGGATGTTGCGCAGGTCGATCTGGGTGTCGAGCAACAGGTAGTCCAGTTCCGCGGTGGCGTCCTTGCCCGCGGCGTCGAGACCGCCCACGTTGATGGTGTGGCCCGTGTGGCCGGAGGTCAGCTGGGAATAGGAGATGCCCTGATAGTAGCCGTACTCCAGGATCTTCACGAACAGACACTTGAGCCAGGCGATGGCGTCGTCCCGGGTCAGGCCGTTCGCCTTGTCCGCCTGATAGTAGGGATCGAGGTACTGGCCCAGACGTCCCGGGGAGGAGCCGCAGCCGCTTTGCTCGATCTGGATGCCCAAGTGCAGGAACCACCAGGACTGCACGGCCTCGCGGAAGTTGCGCGGCGCATGCTCCGGCACGTGGCGGCAGACATTGGCGATCTCAAGCAGTTCGGCCTTGCGCACGGGGTCGTCGGCCTGTCCGGCCATCTCCTCGGCCAAGTCGGCATAGCGGTTGGCCAGATGCACCAGGGCTCGCAGGGAAATGAGCACGGCGCGATAGAAGTCGATGCGTGAGGTGTTTTCGTCCGTCACCGACAAGCCGCGCAACGTCTCTTCCGTCTCATTGATGATTTCGGCCAGGCCTCGATTGATGAACATGGCGTAGTCCACGTTGCCCGCACCGACCGTGAAGGTCGTGGTCTCCGTGAACAGGCCGGACTTGATGTCGTCCTTGGGGTCGTAGCCATGCATCTGGCGCGACAGTTCATGCGCCTTGGCCGTTGCGCTGCGGGTCTTGAAAAACTTGGCCGCCTCGCGCATGAGGGCCTTTTCCTCGTCGGTGATGTCCACCTTGCCCAGGTGGCTCATCATGGCCTGGTTCATCTCCTTGATGATCCACTCGGAATCCCATTCCGGATAAATGTAGACACCGGCGGGGCGGCTGGTGACCGTGCCGACGATGGGGTTGTCGTCGATATAGAGCTTCTTCCTGCTCAACAGGTTCTCAAAAATCTTAGCCCTCAGGATGATGACCGGTTCGTTCGAATGTTCCTTGTATGTATCAAGGAGACACGACAGGCGTTCTATATCTACTTTCTGCGGCGCATTATAAAGAAACTCCTTCATCTTCGCCACAGCGTCCAGACAGCGTTTGCGCTGAACGGCATTCGTCAACAACCCATCAGGGTCATGTGCCCCTCCGCAAGCGGCTCCTTGCGTCGACAAAAGCGATTCATCCTTTCCAATGTCCTGTATAGCACTCATGATGAGCCTCTCCTGTATACGGTTATGCATGCAAAATGCAGCGTGAGCTTGTCCCGAAAAGAGCAAGCAGCATGCCACAATAATAAAATAAATAATTTTAGGTTATTAAGATGTTTCAGCTCAGTGGCCGGTAGACGAAACATCCCAAAGATGGGAGAATATTTTCAAAAATGGAGCTCTCACCAGAGCCCTCCGCCAACGTGCGAGGAGAACGAAGCATGCCCATCACCCCCCCCTATCGTTTCGCGGTGGTCACCCATATTCCCAACATGCCGCAGATCATGCGGAGTTTCACGGATGCCCCCGGTTTCACCCTGGAATTCTTTACCTTCTCATATCAACACCCGCTCCTCGCGGCCCAGCGGCTCCTGGACCAGGGCTATGAGGTCATCCTGTATTACAGCTCCCTCGGATCCTCGATCCTGAATGAACTCGGGCGGTCGGTCGTCGTGATCCAGAAAACCGACGTGGATATCATCAAGGCCCTGGCGGAGGCGAAGAAGATCGCCCCGAGGATCGCTTTGACTGTAAATAAGGACGACAACTTCGACACCTCCTTCGTGGAAAGTCTGCTCGACGTCCGCATCATGGAAATCCGCTTCGATTCCCTGGACAGCCTGTCGGATGGACTCAGCACCGCCATCGCGGAAGGCATGGACGTTCTTGTCGGCGGTGGCATGAGCGCCGCAATGGCCAAGAAAAACGGCATTCCCTTCGTGCGCATCGAGCCGAATCTGCACAGCATCAGCCTGGCCATCGCCCAGGCGAAAGCCATCGCCAACGCCCAGCGCGTGGAACGCGAGAGTCTGGACAAGCTGGTGGCCGTGCTCAAGCTGTTCCGGGAAGGTGTGCTGTGCGTGAACGAACAGGGGGCAACGGTATTCAGCAATTCCAAGGCAGCTGAACTGCTGAAGGTCGGCCAATTCGGCAAAAGCGGCCCAGACTTCAGCCGACATCACCAGGCGTTGATGATCAGCGACGTGCTCACCGACGGCGAACCCCGGGAGGACTGTGTCGTCAAAATACACGGGGAACAGTTCGTGGTGACCACGCTGCCCGTTTCCGTCCATTCAGGTCTTCAGGGCGCCGTGGCCTTCATCAGCGACGTGAACGCCATCCACAACATGGCCGGACAACTCCGGGAAAGTCAGCGCCCCGACGGTTTTGTGGCCCATTTTCGGGTGGAGGACATTCGGGGAGAATCTCCGGCCATGCTCCGGCTCAAGCGCATGGCCCGGCTGTACGCGCCGCACAACGCGGCGGTCTGGATTCACGGCGAAACCGGATCGGGCAAGGAACTGCTGGCCCAATCCCTCCACAACGCCAGCCCGCGCGCCCGACACCCGTTCGTGGCGGTCAACTGCGCCGCCCTGCCCGAATCCCTGTTGGAAAGCGAACTTTTCGGCTATGCCGAGGGAGCCTTCACCGGCGCCAAACGCGGCGGCAAACCGGGCGTGTTCGAGATGGCCCACAAGGGAACGCTGTTTCTCGACGAAATCGGGGACATGGGGCTGGAAACACAATCACGCCTTCTGCGCATTCTCGAAACCAAAGAGCTTGTTCGGGTGGGCGGCGACCGGGTCATCCCCGTGGATATCCGGGTTCTGAGCGCCTCTCACAAACCGCTCCCGCAGCTCGTGCGGGAGAACAGATTCCGCCGCGATCTGTTTTACCGTCTGGCCGCCCTCCGCCTGCACATCCCCCCGCTCCGGGAACGTCCGTCCGACATTCCCCTTCTGCTGGATGACATCCTGCGGCGATACGGCAGCTCGCACCAGGATCTGACGGCGCCCATGCTTCAGGCCATGCGCGAATACTCCTGGCCCGGCAACATCCGCGAGCTGCGCTCCTTCGTGGAAAGCTATCTGATCCTTCTCGGCGGCAAACCCACGGACCAGACATTGTTCATGGAACTTCTCGAGAGCTGGTCGTGCGACCAGGAACCGGACACAGATGAAAATACTCCTCGTCCGGCGATGCCGCATGGCGAGGCGGACCTCAAGAGCCAACTGACCCTGGCACGTCGGGACATTGCCACGCGCATGCTCCATGAATCCGGCGGAAACAAGCGACTGGCGGCATCACGCCTGGGCATCAGCTACAACACCCTCTGGCGCATCCTGGAGAACGTCTCGGAAGACAAAACATGATCGCACCAATAATACCACGCTTGCAGCCAAGGCGAAGCGCCGGAGGCAGAGAGCGTCCCCGGTGCCGGCGAATGCGAATGCCGCGCGGAGTGGTTCGCAGGAGTTCCGCCAGTTCCTCTATCGTCAGCAGCTTATCCACGAGCGTTTCACCTCATCTTCACGTCGTTTCCCCCTGCTTCGCTGCGGACCCTCTCCCCTGAAATCCGCGTGATTCATCAGTTGCCATCCATACGCGGCAACATATTTGAATAAATAATATTTTTTCACACAATCACCAGACATCACTCCCTCCTCCCGTTCGCTACAATGGGCGCAGGCGCCAGAACCAAAAATCCCACTCACCGCTTATCTCAGCCTGACATCCACATCTTCGCGGCATGGAAAAATGGAGACACTCCGGGGACGGAACCAGTAAAACTGGGGTGAAATCCCCAGCGACAACATGGAGACAATATGGAAACAGCGGCAGGCGAAAAATGCCGAGTACGGCTCGAAAAACAAAAAACGGACAGTCTTACAACCATCCGTTTTTCATTTATTTTCTGGTGTCCGGCAGGAACTAAATTATTGCCTCAACATATTAACAAAGAACACTTTTTCAGATTTGATTTTTTATAGTTGTCCGGTTTGTTGTCCGGTTTGAAAACTCGCTGCCCCCTCCCTGCCGGAGGGTGAACAGGCCCGCCTCCTGCCAGGTTCCAGCCTATGCGGCGTACTTCTCCGGCAGGCCGGGAAGAGGGGCAACGTCCTTCAAGCCCGGCGTCTCCCGCTCGGCCTCCCACAGGTCGCGCTTGCGCTGGAGATTCAGCCACAATTCCGGCGTGGTGTTGAAGGCTCGGGCAAGGCGTAGGGCCATGCCCGACGTGATGCAGGCCCGTTCATGGATCACCTGGGAAAGATGCTTGCGGCTGATTCCCAGGTGCGCGGCAAGGGCGGTCACGGTCAGGTTCAGCGGCTCCATATAGTCCCGAAGGATGATAGCCCCGGGATGGGTCGGCTTGCGGGTTTTGGCGCTCATGGCGAGGCTCCTAGTGGTAGTCCTGATAGTTCACAACGTGGGCGTCTCCGTTCTCGAAGCGGAAGGTCAGCCGCCAGTTGCCGGACACCTTCACGGACCAATGCCCGGAAAGCGCACCCTTCA
>NZ_AUMA01000023.1 GCF_000422565.1 Desulfovibrio aminophilus DSM 12254
GAAAGGCGGGACATGGTTCCCGCCTTTTGTTTTTCGAAGGGGGCCGAAGGCCCTTGCTTTTTTTGAAACCGGCGAAGCCGGACGAAGGGGGCGGGGCGGTTCTACGACTCCCCGGAGGGGGAGGCGATCAGGGACAGGAGGGCCTGGAACTCGGCGGCGAGGATGTCCAGGACGCGCGCGGCGGTCTCCCGCTCCCCGGCCTTGGCCGCGTCGTGCAGGCGCAGGGCGTGGTGGGCGCAGCGTTCCGCGCCCATGCCCGCGGCCGTGCCCTTGATGGTGTGGGCGTGCAGGGTCAGGGCCGCGTCGTCCCCGGCCTCCAGGGCTTGGCGGGCCAGGCGCAGGCGGCGGTCCACCTCCTGGAACGAATGGTCCAGCACGGCCTCGTAGGTGGCCTCGTCGATGCCCATGAGCCGCATGGCTCCCTCCCGGTCCAGCACGGGCAGGGTCCGCGGGTCGCGGATCGGCGGCGGAGCGGGCTTGGCGGCCGTGCGTCCGGCCTCGCGTTCGCCCCGGACCAGGCGCTGGAGCAGGTCGGCCAGTTCCGGGAAGTTCACCGGCTTGACCACGTAGCCGTCCATGCCCGCCTCCAGGCAGCGGTCGCGGATTTCGGTCACGGCATGAGCGGTCATGGCCACGATGGGCACCAGGGGGTCCAGGGGCGCGCCCGGGCCGGGCTGGGAGGAGCGGATGCGCCGGGTCACCTCCAGACCGTCCATGCCGGGCATCTCCAGGTCCATGAGCACGGCGTCGAACTGTTCGCGGGCCAGCAGGGCCAGCCCCTCGCGTCCGTCTCCGGCGGCGAGCACCTCGTGGCCCAACTGGCTCAGGTGGAGCTGGGCCACGCGCACGTTCACCGGGTTGTCCTCGACCACGAGCAGCCGCAGGGGCCTGACCTCGCCTTCGGCCGGGGCGCCCCCGTCCCGGCGCCTGGACTCGGACAGCCGGGGGTCGCCGGGCTCGAAGCAGAGGCTGAAGAAGAAGGTGCTGCCCCTGCCCGGCTCGGAGTCCACGGCGATGCTCCCGCCCATGAGTTCCACCATCCGGCGGCAGATGGCCAGTCCCAGGCCGGTGCCGCCGTAGCGGCGGCTGATGGAGCCTTCGGCCTGGGTGAAGCTCTCGAAGATCTGGCCGAGCTTGCCCTTGGAGATGCCGATGCCGGTGTCCGAGACGAGGAAGCGGGCCGCCACCATCCCTTCGCGGCCGGAACTCACGGCCTGCACGCGCAGCCGCACGCCGCCCCGCTCGGTGAACTTCACGGCGTTGCCCACGAGGTTCATGAGCACCTGGCGCAGCCGCGCGGGGTCGCCGACCACGTGGCGGGGGGCTTCGGAGTCGATCTCCACCACCAGGTCCAGGCCGCGTTGGCGGGCCTGGAGGAAGAAGGTCCGACCCACGGACTCCGCGGCCTCGAAGAGGTCGAAATGCACGCGTTCCAGGGAGAGCTTGCGGGCCTCGATCTTGGAGAAGTCCAGGAGGTCGTTGATGATCGAGAGCAGATGCCGGGCCGAGTCCGAGGCCGTGGCCAGACAGTCGCGCTGCTCCTCGTCGAGCTTCCCGCCCATGACCAGGTCCACCATGCCGATGACGGCCGAGAGCGGGGTGCGGATTTCGTGGCTCATGCTGGCCAGGAAGGCGCTCTTGGCCCGGCTGGCCTGCTCGGCCTGGGCCTTGGCGGCCAGGAGATCCTGTTCCATGGCCCGGCGGTGGGTCACGTCGGTGGCGAAGAAGAGCACGGCGGGACCGCCCTCCCACTCGATGCGCGCCAGATGGACGTCCAGCCAGCGCAGATGCCCGTCGCGGCTGAAGACCCGCAGGGCCAGATCGGCGGCGGGCAGGCCGCCCGCCAGGATCTGGCGGGAGATGGAGCGGGCCTCGCCACGATTCTCGGGATGGACGAAGCGGAACACCTCCTGGCCCAGAAGCTCTTCCTCGCTGTAGCCGGAGAGTGCGACCATGCGCTGGTTCACGAAGCGCACGCGCTCGTCCTGGTACACGCCCACGCCTTCGTTGGTGTTCTCCACCAGGGTGCGGTAGCGCTCCTCGCTTTTGCGCAGCGCGGCCTCGGCCCGCTTGCGGTCGGTGATGTCCTGGACCACGAACAGGGCCGCTTCCTGGTCCTGGTAGTCCATGAGCGTGGCCGAGACCGAGGCCCGTCGGCCCCAGATCCCCGGCAGGCCCATCTCGGCCTCCATGCCCTGGACCCGGCCCTGGGAGCGCAGGACGGCGAGGATCTCGTCGCGCCGTTCGGCGCTGGCGTAATAGGACTGACCCGTGGCCCCGATGAGCGCGGGCCGGGGCAGGCCCAGGGCCTGGTGCGCGGCCTGGTTGGCGAAGAGCACGAGCCCGTCGGGCTGGCGCGAGATGACCAGGGGGAAGGGCAGGGCCTCCAGCACCGAACGCAGGCGTTCCTCGGCCAGGGCGAGCTTTTCGCGCTCCAGGCGCATGATGCGGATGCGGTCGGCCAGGGCCAGGGCCAGGATGATCGCCTCCACCGCCGTGGAGCCCTGGAAGGCCGTGGCCGTGAAGGCGTTGAAGGGCAGCATCTTGAGGAACAGCAGGGAGTGGATCAGCGCGCCCAGGGCCAGGCCGGCCCAGGCCGCCAGGTAGAAGCGCGCGGGCCGGAAGCCGCGCTTCAGGCAGAGAACGCCGCACCAGATGGCGATGAACGGCGAGCACAGGCCGAAGATGGAGAAGATGCGCACCACGAGGCGCGGGGGCAGGGTCGGAGTCAGGGCCATGACCGCCAGGGCGCAGAGGAGCACGCCCCGGAGCACCCGGTCGGCCTCGGGCGCGATGTCGCGGGTGAGCAGGAAGGTGCGCGTGAACTGGGCGGCGCAGCAGATGAACGCGCCGATGATGAGCAGGCGGGCGGTCAGTTCCCCGCCGCTGCGGCCTTGGAAGGGCCATTGGCTGAGATAGCCGTTGTAGGAGAGGAAGTAGAGCGCGACGAAGAGCACGTAGAGCAGGTACCAGACGTGGCTCTTGTCGCGCAGGTTCAGGAAAAGCAGCAGGTTGAGCACGAGCATGGCCAGCATCACGCCGTAGTAGGCGCCCTGGCCCAGGGCCATGTGGCGCTGCTTGCCCGCGTAGCCCTCCTCGGTGAGGATCTCCAGGGGCAGGAACAGGGACGAGACGCCCTGGACCCGCAGATAGAACGTCTCGGTGCCGTAAAGGAACCGGGGCAGGAGGAAGGTCGGCTCGGCCGAGGGGGATTCCCCGGGCCGCAGGGTGGCCGGGTCGCCGGCCCGTTCCTCCAGGAAGCCGCCGCCGGGCAGGGGGATGTACAGCCGCGCCGAGCGCAGGTGGGGCCAGCCCAGGTCCAGGAGCCATTCCTCGCCCGGGGGCAGGCGCAGGTTCTGGTCCTGGATCAGCCGGAAGCGCAGCCACCAGACCGAGGGAGTCAGGCCGAGGTTGATGCTGGAGCCCTCGTGGGGCCGGAAGCGGGCGGACATCTCCGGCCCGGTCACGTCCTCCAGGGTCCAGATGCCCTCGGGGTCTTCGAGCAGTTCGCAGTGCGGGGCGAGGGGGTAGGCGTCCTGGACCGCCGAGAGGAGCAGGGGCGGCGGCGCGGCGCAGGTCGTTCCGGCCGGAACCAGGACCAGCAGCCAGAGAAGGATCGGGGCCAGGAAAGGGACGGGACGCGCCATGTGCCACCCTCGGCGTCCGTTCGGGAAGGACGCGGCCTTTTTGTACACGACTTGTCCTGATCGGCAAAGGATTTGTTCGCCAGGAGATTTCCCCTCTTTTGCCGACGCCTCTTGCGCCGTGCCGGGCTCTGGGTTACAGACTGTGCTCGACTTGTACTTAAACAATTGTTTAGGACGGCCCCATGAAGGACAGACGGCTGCTCATCCTCCTCGTTCTCGCCTGCATCGGCCTGGCCTGGGGCGGCTTCCTGCTGGCCTCGCGCGGCAAGGTCTCGACCGACGACGCCTACGTGGACGGCCGGGTCTACACCATCACCCCGCGCGTGGCGGGCTACGTGGTGGAGGTGCTGGTGGAGGACAACCAGGAGGTGCGGGCGGGCGATCCGCTGGTGCGGCTGGACCCGGTGGAATACGAGGTGGCCCTGGCCGACGCCCGGGCCTCCCTGGCCGCCCTGGAGGAGGACGCCACGGCCGCCGAGCAGGATCTGCACCAGGCCAGGGCCCAGCACGAGCAGGCCGCCCTGGATTTGCGCCGGGCCCAGGATCTCCTGCGCACCCAGGCCGTGTCCCAGTCCTCGGTGGACACGGCCCAGACCGCCGCCACCAGCGCCATGACCCGCGTGCGCGCGGCCCAGGCCAAGCTGGACGCCATCCGCCGCCGCAATGCCGGGGCCCGCGAGGGCGGCCCGTCCTCCGCCGTGATCGACTCCCGCGTCGAGGCGGCCAAGGCCAAGGTCAAGCAGGCCGCCCTGAACCTCGAGTACACCACCATCACGGCCCCCGGGCCCGGCTTCGTGACCAAGAAGTCCGTGGAGCCCGGGCTCATGGTCTCGCGCGGCCAGCCGCTCATGAGCGTGGTGCCCCTGCACGTGCCCGAGATCTGGGTCACGGCCAACTACAAGGAAACCGACCTCACCGACGTGCGCCCCGGCCAGCCCGCCACCTTCGAGGTGGACACCTATCCGGGCGTCACGGTCAAGGGCCACGTGGACTCCATCCAGGCGGGCACGGGCTCGGTCTTCGCGCTTTTCCCGCCCGAGAACGCCTCGGGCAACTTCGTCAAGGTGGTCCAGCGCGTCCCGGTGAAGATCGCCATCGAGCCGGACCAGGACATGCCCCGGCTGCGGGTGGGCATGAGCGTCGTCCCGGTCATCCGCACGGTGAAGAAAGACAAATGACCGCCGCTCCCGGGGCGCCGGTCAACAAGTGGATCATCACCCTGGCGGTGATGATCCCGACCCTGGTGGAGATCCTCGACACCAGCGTGGCCAACGTGGCCCTGGCCCACATCCAGGGCAGCCTCTCGGCCGGGCAGGAGGAGGTCACCTGGGTGCTCACCTCCTACCTCGTGGCCAACGCCGTGGTCATCCCCATGAGCGGCTGGCTGGCCCGGCTCTTCGGCCGCAAGCGCTACCTCATCCTCTCCCTGGTGGTCTTCACCGGCAGCTCGCTCCTCTGCGGCGCGGCCGGGTCGCTCTTCCAGCTCATCCTCTTCCGCGTGGTCCAGGGCATCGGGGGCGGCGGACTCCAGCCCATGTCCCAGGCCATCCTCATGGAGACCTTCCCGCCGCACCAGCGGGGCATGGCCATGGCCGTGTTCGGCATGGGCGTGGTCCTCGGGCCCATCCTCGGCCCGCTGCTCGGCGGCTGGCTCACGGACAACTATTCCTGGCGCTGGATCTTCTACGTCAATCTGCCCGTCGGCATGCTGGCCCTGTTCATGATACAGGCCTTCGTGGCCGATCCCGAGCACCAGGAGCGCCGCGCGGCGGGCGAGAAGGTGGACTACGTGGGCCTGGCCCTGCTCACCCTGGGCATCGGCAGCCTCCAGATCGTGCTCGACAAGGGCCAGCAGGACGACTGGTTCAGCGCCGACTACATCCTGGTCCTCTCCATCATCGCCGGGGTCAGCCTGCTCGTGCTGGTCTTCTGGGAGCTGGCCCACGAACGGCCGGTGGTGGACCTGCGCATCTTCAAGAACCTGAGTTTCGCCGCCGGCAACATCGTCATGTTCATCGGCTTCTTCGCCTTCTTCGGCTCCATCGTGCTCCTGCCCATGTACCTCCAGGGCCTCATGGGCTACACGGCCTTCCTGGCGGGCATGGTCCTCGGGCCCGGCGGGGCCGTGGCGCTCGTCGCCATGCCCGTGGTCGGCAAGCTGACCCAGAAGATCGACGCCCGGGCCCTGCTCATCTCCGGCCTGCTCATCAACGGCTACGCCCTCTGGTCCATGGCCGGGTTCAACCTGTCCATCGACTTCCACACCGCGGTCATGGCCCGCGTGATCCAGGGCGTGTCCATGCCGCTGTTCTTCGTCTCCCTCTCCTACCTGACCTTCGCCTGGGTGCCCGTGCCCCAGATGAACAACGCCTCGGCCATCTTCAACCTCCTGCGCAACCTGGGCGGCAGCTTCGGCACGGCCTTCGTGACCACCATGCTGGCCCGCCGGGCCCAGTTCCACCAGCTCCGGCTCTCCGAGCACATGAGCGCCCTGGACCCCAACTTCCAGACCATGATCGACCAGCTCAAGCTGCACCTGAGCTGGAAGCTCGGCAGCCTCGCCGACCACACGGACCGGGCCTACACCCTCATCTACCAGCAGCTCCAGCGCCAGGCCTCGGCCATGTCCTTCAACGACGCCTTCCTGGCCCAGACCATGCTTTTCCTCTGCCTCGTGCCCCTGGTCTTCATCATGAAGAAGCCGCCCTCCGGCAAACGCTTCGAGGCCGGCGGCGGCCACTAACCGGCTTCGCCGGCTCATGGAAAGACAAAAGGCGGGAGTCTCTCCCGCCTTTCTGGAACGGGCCGAAGGCCCCCTTCGGGGGATTATAGAAAGCCGGAAAGGCTCCCGTTTTTGGGCCGTTCCATGGATAGCGGAAGGCGGATCAGATGGAGGATTCCGGTTCCGGCACGGCGGCCGTTTCCTCGGTTTTCTGCTCCTTCTCCAGCAGGGCCTTTTTGCGCGTCAGGCCCCAGCGGTAGCCGGTGAGCGAGCCGTCCACGCCCACCACCCGGTGGCAGGGAACGGCCACGGCCGCCGGGTTGGAGGCGCAGGCCCGGGCCACGGCCCGCGCAGAGCCGGGGCGTCCCAACCGCGCCGCCAGTTCGGAATAGCTCAGCCGCTCGCCGGGCCGGATGTCCCGCAGCGCCCGCCAGACCTCCAACTGGAACGCCGTGCCGCGCAGGTCCAGGGGTAGGCTCTCGGCTCCGGTGCCGTCTTCCACGGCCCGGACCACGGCCTCCAGGAGCATGATCTCGCGCTCCCCGCCCGGTTCGATCACGGCCTTGGGAAAACGCCGCCTCAGGCCCTCCAACAGTTCGTCCGGCCGGTCCCCGAACTCCACCGAGCAGACCCCGGCGTCCGTGGCCGCCAGGAGCATTAAGCCCAGCCGCGTGCGGCCCAGGGCGTGGCGCACGGTCTCGCCCGCTCCGCCGCGTCGCAACCGTCCCGGGGTCATGCCCAGCATTCCGGCGCGGCCGTACACCCGGCTGGATGACCCGAATCCGGCCTCGGCCACGGCTCCCTCCACGTCCCGGCCTCGGGCCAGGCCGTCGGCCAGGATGCGCGTCCTGCGGGCCAGGGCGTAGCGCTTGGGCGAGAGTCCGTAACAGGCGCTGAACCGGCGTTGGAAATGCCAGGCCGAGAGCCCGGCGATCTCCGCCAGCTCCGCCAGGGGCGGGGCCGGGTCGCCCGCCTCCAGGGCCGTTTCCAGCGCCCGCCGCGCGGCCTCCAATCTGGGATCGTCAGTCGTGCTCATGGCCCCCTCATACCCCGCCTCGGCTTTTCGAACCATCCGCTTCTTGCCGCCTTCGGCGGATGATAGAAGGCCCCCGGCTTCGCCGGTGTATAGAAAGGCAAAAGGCGGGAGTGTCTTCCGCCTTTCTGGAACGGGCCGAAGGCCCCCGGCTTCGCCGGTTCATAAAAAGGCCGAGAAGCGGGAGCCGCCCTCCGCCTTTCTGGAACGGGCCGAAGGCCCCCGCCTTCGGCGGTGTATGGAAAGACAAAAGGCGGGAGTATCCCCCTGCCTTTCTGGAGTGGGCCGAAGGCCCCCGGCTTTCTGTAAAACCCCGAAGGGGGCTAGCGGGTGATGAGGGTGTTGGGCAGGTTGTAGTCGGAGGCGAGCTTGCGGCGGGTGGCTTCGGCCTGCTGGATGGAGGTGTAGCGGCCGATGAGCACGCGGTAGAAGGTGCTCTTGTCGCCCTTGGTGGCCACCACGCGGGCGGGGATGCCGTCGTCGCGCAGCGCGGCCTGACGGCCCCGGGCGTTCTCCATGGAGCGGAAGGTGCTGTCCTGGATGGTGTAGCGGCCCTTGGCCGGAACCTGCAGGGACACGGGCTTGAGGGCCGAGCCCTGGCGTCCCACCAGGCCGCCGCCCTGGGCCTCGGGCCGTTCCGTCCGGGGGGTGACGTCTTCCTCGGCCTGCTCCCAGGGCTCGGGGCGCGGGGTCTTGGCCTTGGCCAGGCCCGTGGCTGGCTTGCCCAGGTCCGCGAAGACCTTTTCCATGAGCCGGGCGGTTTCGCGCTTGCGCACGCCGCTGGTGTTGGAGCCCAGGGTCACGGCGATGATGCGTTTGCCGTCGCGCTTGGCCGTGGCGATGATGTTGTAGCCCGAGGCGTTGACGAAGCCGGTCTTGAGGCCGTCCGCGCCCTCGAAGGAGCCCAGCAGGCGGTTGGCGTTCTGATGGTTGCGGCGGTTGTGGACGTAGTTGCGGGTGGAGTGGAGGGTCAGGGAGTCGGGGAAGCGCTTGAGATAGGCCCGGGAGAGCTTGAGCATGTCGCGGGCGGTGGTCACCTGTCCGTCGGCGGGCAGGCCGTTGGGCGTCTTGAAGACCGTGCGCAACATGCCCAGGGAACGGGCCTTGCGGTTCATCAGGCGCACGAAGTTGTCCACGCTGCCGGACATGTGCTCCGCGATGGCCACGCAGCCGTCGTTGGCCGAGGCCACGGCGATGCCCTTCATGAGTTCGCGCACCGTGACGCGTTCGCCGGTGTAGAGGTCCATGACCGAGCCCGAGGCGCAGGCCGCCCGGCGGCTGACCTTGACCACGTCGTCCTCGCGCAGCTTGCCCTGCTCGATGGCCTCGCGCACGATGTAGAGCGTGAGCACCTTGGTCAGCGAGGCGGGAGCGATCTGCTTGTCCGGGTCCTTTTCGTAGAAGATGGAGCCGCTTTCATAGTCCGCCGCGATGGCCGAGCGGACCCGCAGGCGCAGGGGATCCTTGGCCTCGCCCAGAACCGGGGCGGCCACGGCACGTTTTTTTGATTTCTTGGTTTTTTTGGAGCTGGAGGCGACCTGCTCGGTCTTGGCGGAGGCCTTGGAATGCGACTTGGAACGCTTGGCCATGGCGGGCGTCGCCACCATCGCAAAGGCGCAGAATAGCAGGAAAATCGTCGTCAGGCGAAAACGCGTGCGCATCCATCCCACCCCGTGATTGAAACTCAATTTAGCAGAAACAGCGTGAAAAATCTAGACTTTCGTTAGAAAAAAATCCCGTGCCGCCTTTTTTCCTGTCAGGTTCGGATCGGGGCGTCAAGGGCGCGCCCGCTTGCCCCCCGGGCGCGTTCCAGGCTAGGAGGCGAAGAACCCAAGGAGAGTCCCATGCGCCGCTTCCTCCGCCTGCCGCTCCTGTCGCTTCTGCTGCTCCTCGCCGCCTGCGCCGGTCGCCGCGACGAACCGCCCGTGATCGACCTTCTGGCCTTCCGGCCCGCGCCGGGGGCGACCTTCAATCTCCAGGTGCGCGATTATCAGTTGGGTGAGCTGGGCACGGCCGTGCCCGTGGACGGCGAGGTGGTGGAACTGGAGCGCGACGCGATCCGCACCCTTGAGGCGCTGGGCTACCGTTATCAGCCCGACGGCCGCCCGGACTACGTGGTGCGGGCCTACCTGCTCTGCGTCAACGCCCGCCAGGTGGCGCGGCTGGCCGAGTCCGGCCTGCCCATGCCGCCCTTTGACGATGATTTTCTGCCCTGGGCCGGGGACATCCACGTCTGGAGCCCGGCGCTGGCGGCGGCCGCCAACGCCCCGGAATCCTGCCAGGGCGAGATGCTGCTCCTGGTCCAGGGCGCGACCCAGGGCGCGGACCAGCGGCCCTACGGCATCGAGGCCCGGGTCCATCCCTGCCCGTTCGACATGGATTGCCCCTTCGATCAGTGCGCCCCGCTCCTGCGCACGACCCTGCTCGGCACACTCCAGTCCGCCTTCGGCGGTTTATAGAAAACCAAAGAGGTTCCCTCTTTCCGCCTTTCCGTAAACCCCCGAAGGGGGGCGAAGCCGGGAGCCTCTTGGGATTTCTGCGGGCCGCCGAAGGCGGTTGCGTGGAGGGGGGAAAGCGGTCTAGAGTGGGGATCACGTCGGGGCGGTGAGCCGTAGGGCTCCGCCTGGGCGGGAACTTTTCAAGGCCGGATTCCGGCCGGGTTTTTCGGCTCCGCGTCGCGCCAGCAGACTCTTTTCCTCTCGGGCCCGCGAGGCCCGCGTCGCGCGCGGAGAACCAGGATCGGGCAGGGGTGTTCCCTGCCCACGTTCGACACAACTTTTTTCTCACGAGGTTCTTTGCATGACGACGGACACGGATCAGACGGGACAGGACCAGCCCCAGCAGCCCCAGCAGACCAAGCAGATTCAGCACTACCAGCAGGAGGAACAGGCCGCGCAGGCGGAATGGAGCCTGTCCCAGCCGGAATGGGCGCCCGAGGCGGCGGCCCCCGAGGCGCGGCCGGACGCGGCCGTTGCGGAGGCGGGCGGCGAGGCTGCCCAGCCGGAGCAGAAGGAGAAGCGCAAGCGCAGCCGCTCCAGCCGGGGACGCGGCCGGGGCCGGGGAGCCAAGGCCAAGGAGGCCGGAGCCGCCCAGGACGCGGCCGAGAAGACCAGCGAATCCGCCGGTGAGCCCGCGCCGGAACAGGCCGAGACGGCGGAGCCGGGCGCGGAGGCCGCGAAGCCCGAACCCGCGAAGGCGGCGGAGAAGCCCGCCAAACCGGCCAAGCCCGCCAAGGCCGCCAAGCCCGCGCCCGAGGAGGACGAGGACAAGGCCGACCGGAAGAAGAAGCGCCAGAAGATGTTCATCAGCGTCCTGCCGGGCGAGCAGATGGAAGTGGTGGTGGCCGAGGAGGGCAACGTCCTCGAATACTACGTGGAGATGCACCACCTGGCCCGGACCAAGGGCAACATCTACAAGGGCGTGATCCACAACGTGGACCCCAACCTTCAGGCCGCGTTCATCAACTATGGCGCGGAGCGCAACGGCTTCCTCCAGATCGACGAGATCCACCCCGAATACTTCCAGTACCAGACCGGCTACGCCCTGAAGAAGGGCCAGCGCTACCCGCTGATCCAGAAGGTGCTCAAGCCCGGCCAGGAAATGCTCGTGCAGGTGGTCAAGGAACCCACGGGCAAGAAGGGCGCGTTCCTCTCCACCTATCTTTCCCTGCCTGGGCGGCACTTCGTCTTCTCCATCGGCAACGACCAGTCCGGGGTTTCGCGCAAGATCGAGGATGAGAAGGAACGCGCGCGGCTCAAGGAGGTCATCGACGGCCTGAACCTGCCCGAGGGCGTGGGGCTCATCGCCCGCACCGCCGGGGTGGGCCAGAGCAAGACCGAGCTGACCCGCGACTACAAGTATCTGGGCCGCCTCTGGGCCGATATCCGCAAGAAGGCCCAGGAGGCCCCCACGCCCAGCCTGGTCTACGCCGAGCTGGACCTGGCCTCGCGGGCCGTGCGCGACTACCTGACCGCCGACGTGTCCGAGGTCTGGGTGGACGATGCCGAGACCGCCGAACACATCAAGGAATACGCCGGGCTGGCCTTCCCGCGCAGCGCGGGCATGGTCAAGCTCTACTCCGACGCCGAGCGCTCGCTCTGGGAGCGCTTCAACCTCTCGCGCCAGATCGATCAGATCTACTCCCGCGAGGTGGTCCTGCCCTCGGGCGGGCGCATCGTCATCGACCCCACCGAGGCGCTCACGGCCGTGGACATCAACTCCGGCAAGATCGGCGGGGCCGGAACCTTCCAGAAGATGGCCCTGACCACGAACATGGAGGCCGCCGAGGCCGTGGCCCAGCAGTTGCGGCTGCGCGACATCGGCGGGCAGATCGTCATCGACTTCATCGAGATGAAGGATCCCAAGCACTGCCGCGAGGTCGAGAAGGTCATGAAGAACGCCCTGAAGACCGACCGCGCGCGCACGGACGTGGGGCGCATCTCGGCTTTCGGGCTCATGGAGGTGGTGCGCCAGCGCCTGGGCTCCTCGGCCCTCTCGGTGTCCACCGAGCCCTGCCCCTGCTGCGAGGGTTCGGGCCTGCGCCGCAACATGGAGTGGCAGTCGCTTTCGGCCATCAAGGAAATCTACCGCCTGCTGCGCCGCCCCAACTGCCCGGACCCGCTCCTTTACGCCTGCACCAAGGAGCTGGCCCTGTACCTGCTGAACCACAAGCGCGAGAAGCTGGCCGAACTGGGCAAGCGCTTCGACACCGACGTGCACGTGGAAGTCCTGGAATAGCGGGGGAGGGGGGCGTGCGCTGCTTCCTGGGCCTGCCCCTGCCCGGAGCCTGGCGCGACGGCCTCCGGGAGCTGACCGCCGAACTGCGGCCGGGACTGCGTTCGCGCCTGTCCTGGACCCGGCCGGAGAACTGGCACCTGACCCTGAAGTTCCTGGGCGAGGTGGAGCCGGACCGGCTGCCGGACCTGAAGGCGGCCCTCGGCGGAATTTTCTTCGCCCCCTTCACCCTGCGCGCGGGCGACCCCGGGTTCTTCCCGGACACCCGGCGACCCCGGGTGTTCTGGCTCGGGCTTTCGGCGGGCGCGGCCGAGGCGGCGGCCCTGGCCCGGAGCGTGGACGCGGCCCTGACGCCGCTGGGCTTCGAGCCCGAGGCCCGGCCCTTTTCCGCCCACCTGACCATCTGCCGCGTCAAGGAACCCGACCCGGACGACTGGGCGGCCCTGGCGGAACGCGCAAAAAAGCGGCCCTTCCCGGATGCCCGGGCGGACCGTTTCGTGCTCTGGCAAAGCGTCCTGGGAGCGCAGGGACCGACCTACCGCGCGCTGGCGGAATACGCGGCCCGTTGAGGGGCCACAATCCGGCGGCCTTCCTTCCGATAACAGTGCTATCAATCGTTTGTGTGTTGTCAAGCGATGGCCATGGTGCGCCCTTGGCATGGAGACTAGCCAACCGTGCAAGCTTAGCAGGTGGCATGAAGGACGCGATGCTCCTTGGGTTGCGCAGCTTGAACGTGACCTACTGACAAAGGGAATTGGCAGGTCATGTTTGGCTGAGGATGACACCGCTTAAGGTCAGGGCGGCGGCAAGATACTGTGTTGGGGTGAGGGTTTCGCCAAGTACGAACTGCCCCATGAGGACGGCAAACACAGGGATGAGGTTGGTGAAGGCGGCAGCCCTGCTTGCTGGGATGCGGCTGACAGCCATGTTATAGAGGCTGTACCCGACAAGGGTGACAAAAACACCGAGGTAGATGATGGCTAAGGCCGGGGTCATCAGAGGGACATCCGGGCTAACGGTGGAAGGAAAGGCGATGGCCAGGGGCAGGAAGAAAGCGATGCCGATATAGGCTTGCATGGCGGTCAAAACGAGCGGGGGGTAGCGGAGACAGAGACGCTTGAAAAGGACCGTATATCCTGCCACCGAGGCCACTGCGAGGAACTCTAACAAGTTGCCAAAGGCTGGGGCCGGGGCCGATTCGGTAGCTGCTCCCGCAAGAGACAGCCAGATCGCTCCAGCGATGGCCAAGGCGAAGCCAAAGGCAGCTCGTGAGGTGATCTTTTCCTTGAGCAGTAATACTGCCGCACCTGCGACCATGAGGGGCTGTGTGGAAAAGATCATGCCAGCCTGGGAGGCGGAAGTATAAGTCAGCGCCAAGGTCTCGCATACGAAGCAGATACATGGCTGGAGCAGGGCCATAAGGAACAACCATTTCCAGTCGCCGGGCAAGTAACGCACGTTCCCACGCCAACCCTTGAGTAGGGGCAGGAAACACAAACCGGCCACGACCATGCGTCCAAAGACCACAGCCATGGGGTGAAACCCCTTAAGGGCGTACTTCAAGGCGACGAACGAACTCGCCCAGATAAGCATAGCTAGGACAAGCTTGGCCAACGCTGCCCAGGAATTGGATGCCAATGTCATTTCTCCATGAGAAGGATTTGACTTAATCCCCTGCCTGCCCAGGCTGCAAATATCAAGCTCAGTGGTCAAGCCTCTCGCATCGAGACGTGGGAGAGAGCGCCGCGTCCCGAACGCGGAGACCGGACACCACCCAAGCCCAGGAGAACTGAAGGACTTTGCTTGTCCTGTCCAGCACAGCAGGACGCACGGCATGATACGCAGTACAGGGCGCTTCTGTGGTGTCAGCGCCTCGGCATCATGCAGTGCGCGGAGGATTGCTTGACTTCGCCCCGAGGTTGCAGGCATGGTGCATCGTCACAAGGCACACCTACAGGACG
>NZ_AUMA01000024.1 GCF_000422565.1 Desulfovibrio aminophilus DSM 12254
ATCAAGCTGTCCCCATCGCACCATTTTTGGAGTCAATCTTCTCCCGGTTTCTGCCGAGGAAGGCTTCAATGGGCCCCCTCCGCTCGATTTAGGTACAAGATACTTTTTTTTCAGCAATTCAATTCTTCTCTCCTCGCTCTGCCTGCTGAACCAGGCCAGAACCCGCTGTCGTTCGACAATCGAGAGACTGGTTATCAGCGTAATATCAAGAGACTCCATCATTTCAAATAAACCTCTGTAATGTCAGGCCGATTATGGGATAGTTCGTAGCTCACGATTTGTTTGGCTTGCGCATCAGAAAAACCACGCTTCCCGGCGGCATCATAACGAGCCTGCGCATAACAATGCCGCAAGGCATGGCTTCCCCGGCCCTTGGCGGCCTGGCCCGAGGCCTTCATAGCTGCGTTGATTGAGGCCAAATAAGATTGATATTTCGAGGCGAGCCCGCCATGCGCCTTGATATGCGCCAGAACCTCATTTTTCAGTTGAACAGAGCAATAATGGAACGCGACCTTCCCGCCCTTCTCCTTGGTCCAGAATTTGGCCACATCCTTGCCTGTTACGGGGTCTTTGACGATCCCTAATTCCTTGCCCGTCTTGGGATCCTGAAAATTCGCCTCGCGCATGGGGTTCGCCAGGCGCTTCGGCGCTCCCGCGCCTTCGGCCCGGATTCCGGCTTCCAACTGGAGCCGGGCCTGGAGCTTGTGGGTGGGGTTCTGAATCGCCTGAACCACTGCTTGGGGGTTTTTAACGGCCCGGTCTCGATAGGGGTTTGTTTGCCGGGCCAAGCTTTCCGAGGCCAGCTTGGAAAACTCCTGGCGCACATCCTTGAAGTTATACTCATTCGCGCTTTGGCCCCAGCGCTGCGCCGAGTACACGGTCAGGGCTTGCTCCAGCTTTGCCAGGGCGGAAAGCTCGGCCTGAAAGGTTTTTAATGCATTTTCAGCTTTAATATGATGTTCTAGACGTTTTTCTAGGTGTTGGCGCATGACCTCTCCATTGATGCGCTCCAAATCTCTGATTTTAATTTCTTTTAGCGACTCCTGGAGAGGCATGATGCGCTCGATAACTACACGCGTCGTACTGATTGAATGCAAGCCGACATTGCCATCGGCCTTGGCTTCGTGGCGGCTCTCTCCAATGCGAGTAATGCCCTTTATTACTGTCAAAATTTGATATTTTATCGAGCCACGCATGGCACAGCCACCTTTATACTCTCCAACAATAAGAAAAGAATGAAAATTGAATTGGGCCTGAAAAAGAACGGAGAAGTTACTCTTTCGCGGCCCGAGCTTTCATCTTTTCCATGGCGCGAAGATAGATGTTCCGTACACTCGCGCCGGTGGAAAGAGGCTTGCCCGTGACTGACGAAATATGGTCGGCAATCAACGGCACGACTTCAGCGTATTCGTACCCTTGGCTGACTGCCACGACCACTGTTCGCTCCAGATCGTCCAGACACTCCATGACTTCTTGCAACAGTATACGGCTTTCGTCGTCAAGCTCTCCATCAACAGAAGGAGGCTGAACTAATACACCTAGATCCTGAACTTGGATTTCAATCTTGGGCCTGTAGTCATCACACTTGTTCTTTAATACACGGTAATGAGTCTTGAAAGATTTGCCCAGGTTCTCCCCGGCTGCTGATGCGTCCAGAAGTCGTTCATACATGAGACTTGCTGTTTCGGCCTGAGTGAGCGTGACAAAATGTCTTGATACCGCCATTTTCTTAATGAATGAGTTCACCCGCTCCTTAGCTGCCGTCATGCCTTCGATCAGCAAGTCCACCTTGGAACGGACCAACAGTCGATGACGGCTGATGAAATCATGGAGTCCTTGGAAAAAAAGGAAGGTAGGCCTCAAATCGAAAAATTCTTCAACGCTTTCGACTTGGAAATATGTATGTTTCTTTTCTGTTTTGAAGAACTGCGCCCATTTGTCTTTTGCACGGTGAATAGAAAAAATATACCGGTTCAAGGCATTTTGAAATTGAGCATCCCACAGCTGCATGACTTCGCGCTTGAGAGGCGGATAAAATTTACGCTGGCAGTACCGAAGAAGATCGATATAACAAACTTTGTATTTATCCTTGACCCTTCCAGCCCCTCTGATCTCCGATGAAATACGGCCAGTCCTTCTTAAATACTGAACCGAGTTCAGGGAAATCCGATTTTTTGCCCTGGCTGGAAGCGCACCCCAGGCCTCCGGAATCGGCAAAAAAAATGAAGTTCCATGTTCCTTGTGAAAATTCAAAATCAGCTCAAACGAAGTCACGTTCTTCCCCCCAAAAAGCTCTCTTTTAGTTTGGAAAAATAATAAATTTGTATACTACTGATTCAGTAACTATTTTAAATAACGTGCTGTTAAAACTGGCTTCCATATCCAAGTATCAAACTTTATTATTTTCAAGCAATTGTATCGCGCCTTGAGAAACAGTCCATGACATCTTCAATATAAACTAAATAGCGGAAACCAAATTTTCCACGACTTGGCTCTTTTAAAAAACGAATAGCGCCTGCATTCACTCGTTTTCGCAGCCCTTGAGGACTCACTTGAAAAAACGTCGCCGCCAACGCAATTGACATATATTTATGCCGTTCTTGTTTTTTTCCCATGGTTACTTATCCTCACTCGAATTGTATTGGTACTCCTCGCCCTGGTAGTAGTCATTGGGGTCACGGTTGGTGTTCACTACGCCTTCTGTAAAACGGTCCAGGGCCTTCTGCACCTTTTCGTTGGGGTCGAAGTTGCCTTGGCGCACCAAATCTTCGGCATATGCGCTGAAATCTATCCGCGAGAAGTCTATTTTTGCGAACTCATCCGCCTGGAATCCACGACAATTTGGACTTTTACCTGATCCCCACCCCATGTTGATCTGTGGTCTTCCGCCTTCGTGGACCAGCAGTGCAAGCTTTGAGTTGAAACAGCAGTATTGCTTTGATGATTGAAGGCACATGCCGAAGACTTTCATTTTGCATCTATCGCCTACATATCTGCAAACGCCCTTGGCAATTTTGCAACCTAATATTTTTTCTCCTGCGGTGCATTTGCTCATCTGTTGGAATGTATTATATATACTGTAAATTGTGTACGCGTAGGAAACAAAATTGAACGATGTTAAAAGCGATGATGCCAGATGATCTGTAAGCATCGACTTTCCAGCAAAATCAAGCGCATCTTTTATCCCACTTTTTTGCAGAACAGTGGCTACATTTTGTGCTTCTGAGCTGCCAAAAAGACTCATCATCGTTGGCATGACGGCATCAACCGCACCTGTTGAAATATAACTATTCACTATTTCAGCAGCCATGTAGTCACACAACTGTTCCTTGCCCAAAGAATACCCAAGGCTAACAGCGGTCATCGCCAGGTCATCCAAGCCAAATTCACTCGCCATGTTGCTGAACGAGCAGGCCGAGGACGCCTGGGGTTCTGATTTGCAACAGTTATTGAAAGCCGTCATCGCACCCGATTTTCGACATTCCTGCCGTTCGCCTGGAAAGAAATAAATTTGACCGTTGCAGGCCAACGGGTTGCTCTTGTTCTCCTGCTCATCAAGCTTGCAAAGCCCCTGGGATGTGCAGGTGCAGTGCCCAGTGCCCCAGATCGCTTCGCAGGCCGCGAGGGTGTAGAATCCCGTGGCCGGACGCTGGTAAAAACAGGCCTTTGATCCGTCATCCAGCTCCGTGCAGGCGCAAAACGCTTGGCCATAGCGTTTCACGCAATCAACCGGATCCATGAGCACGGAATGTCCCAGCAAGACATTTTTCTCGGCCGGCGTGTACCCTTTTCCCGTGGAGGAGATGGGTACGCCGTTTTCATCAACTTGAATGCTGGCATAGACTGCGGGGCGCAAGACCAGGTCCAGGATGAAGATGGAGAGAAAGGCGAGGATAAAGGCTGGACGAAGGTTCATGTCTGCCTCTTTGTCACTGCATTGGCGGGATGGAGTTGGCTAACTTCCATTTTATTTTGTCTGTTAGTACTATGCCGCACCGCATCGCAACATCAAAAGTAATATCACCACCATGCTTCATTCCAGATGGCATCGGCGCTCCGCTGAAAACAACCGGCTTTCCCATTGCAATGGCAATAATTTCAGCGCGGATCATCGCGGCGGCATCCCGGATTTCCTCGTTCAGCTGCTCCATGGACTTGGACTTACCGGTTTTTACAGAGTCAAATATATTGGAAGTTGCGGAAGAAATCAGTTTGTCGTAGTCACAGGTTAAAAAAATACCTTCGTCTCCGACGTTGGATGAAGAGAATGCGATTCTGAAGATGAAGATGGACGCGACTACAGCAAAAACGGCACAGAGTACATACTTTTTCATACAAAACTCCGATGTAAAGTAACATAACATTTCTGATGCTATCTTCGTGGCCTGCTGTAAGATTGAGCTTTTTTTAAAGAGGTCGCTTTTCCTCTATAACTACTTGGAATTTTGACAGGGTTCCAAGCGCTATCCCTGCGACCTGCTTGTTGAGGAGCTGCAGGTCAATGCTCCCGTTGGCTTTAGAGTGTTTTTTTTGCTTTTCCTTCATTGACCATCCATGTTCTTGCGTTTGACGATTTTACCCATGGGGAAAATCGCCTTGCAATGCCAGATGGCCTCCAGAACAACAAAAAATCATCCTTTGCCAACCGCGCCTCGTCTCCAGACTCGTAAGCCGAAGAATTACGGGCACTTGCGATCCAATGTAACCCTGTGAAGATCGGCGATCCGCGGCCCCTCGTGAGGGGCTACCGGAGGACGTATCCAAACCGGTAAAAGCCAATACATTCAATTGATTACAATCCATCGCCAGGGGCTCCCTTCCGCCCTCGTGAGGGCAGAAAGTTGAATGTAACCGAGCACTTGAAGCGAAGTGCGCGGACGTTCGCCGGGCGGCGAACGTAACTAATGGAATAATGAGACATTGGATAAAAAATATAGAACGACAAGGCAGAAGTCAACGATTTTTCTGCCAACACGGTGCCGTTTTGGTCTTTAAGACCAAAACGGCACCGTGTGCCGTAGAAAATGCATAAGATTAAAGAGAGATAGCAGAATAAAAAGTCAAAAGAAAAAAGACAAATTCAAGACAATAAGTGGACAGTAAAAAGGACACTTTGCATTAAAAAGGATCGTTTAAAAATAAAAAAAATATTTTTATTTTTTTGCCTTTGGTCTTTTTTTGGGGTCGTTCTCGGGCCCTAAAGGTAGGAGCCTGGAAAAAAAATAGAGGGAAAACGCCAGGCGTAAACTTAGCTCGGAGGTTATTATTAAATGAATTTCACAGTTTATGCTTTCAACGACGGTTATTCCCTGGCGAGTTACCTCAATGGCCTCATTCATTTTTTTGGAGGCGACGATTGGGGGGGACTGGTCTTTCTCGTTGTTTCCCTTGGTATGGCAGGTGGGCTTTTCATGGCAGTCTCAGCGAGCAGCCCCGTGAACTTCATTCGTTCCATGTTTTGGCCTGCGGTCATGTATGCGGCTGTTTTCGGCCCTCCCTGCCAGCTCAACATTCAGGACGAATTCTCGAATGAGGTTTACACGGTTTCACAGGTGCCTTTTGGCATCGGTTTAGCTCTTTCCACCACCACTGCCATGGAAAAAGCCGTAATAGATTTATGCGAGGATTATATCGAACCTGTAAACGCCGTGAAGTTCAAAGAATTTGACTTCTTCGGTCAAGTTCGAGCTATAAGCGAAATCCTTGTCTCTGATTTGGGTAAAAATGAACCATTGAAACAAACAGTTTCGCAATATTTCGATGATTGCGTTCTGCATGGCTTCGCGGACGCCAGCATCAACCAGTGGAATTTTCTTACGAGTTCTGACCTCATGGTGGCGATGGAGACTCCATACAATGTCTTCTTCACAACAGTTTACAACTCAGATGGAACGACTACGGTCAAAACCTGCGCCGACGCCTACTACAACGTCATTTCGCCTCGGGTTATGGGAATGGGTTTATCCAACTCAAATGACAGCTCATTGGCTAAGGTGGCCAGCGTCTTCGGCCGCCGGGCTTCGGATCTGGCTGGAATCCGCAGTTCCTTGAATAACCTCGCCAGCGTCTACTTTTCAGGGCACCAGGACACTGCGGACATCCTTTTCAGACAAAATTTCATGATGACGGCCCTACGATCAAACCTGGCCCAGAACAACCCCCAGGCTTTGGGCGCGCTGACTGAGGCGGAATTGAAACAAAAAACGGGCATGGCCTCGGCTGCGGCCGTGTACATCAAGCAGCTTCCGAACCTTCGGGCCATGTTCAAACTCGTCATTTTAGGATTGCTTCCGTTGACTGGAGCCTTTTTCTTCATTGGATGGGGCAAGCCCTTGCTTCATTGGTTTGCCGCCTTGCTTTGGGTCAGTCTGTTTCTGCCCATCGAGGCCATCATCCACGCCGCCTATATGACCCATTCTGTCAATGAATTGAGAGGGCTGATAGATGTTTATGGCGGCTTCACCTGGAACAACCAAATTGAAATTTTGACCTGGGTTTCGGACACGGCGACCATCGCCGGAACGCTCATGTTTATGATCCCGTCGCTGACGGGCATGGTGCTCACCTGGGTCGCACCGAAAGCCGGCATGGCCATCTCCTCCATGCTGGCCGGCTCCCGAGCGCATGACAGGCTTGTGATGTCCGGCGGCCAAGGAGCGCTGGAAGGAGCCGAGCAGCGCGGCCTGGCTCGCGACCAGGACCAAATGAACCAGATGATGATGGAGGCCGGGGACAGGTACGCGGGAATCCAAAATTTTGCGAATCGTAAAATCGGGGAGCATAGCAATGTCGCCGTCGGGCGAAGCTTCGGTCAAAATCCATTGACTCACGAAAGCTCGGGAAACCTTCTGAACCAGGCCCTGGGTACAACTATGCTAAATTCTGGGGATTCCGCCAGTCATGCCCGGGCAGCGAGCGACACGGTGAGTTTGCGAGAAGCGCAGGGCGTCGCGGCCACCGCTGGCGCAATGAAAATCGCGGTTCAAGGTCGAGATCTAGGCCAAGTCACGAGCCAAGTCGCAGAGGTGCTGAAAAGCAGCGATCAAAGCGTGCAAGACGCTTTCAGCAAGGATCAACAACGAGTGCTGGAGGAAATGCAATCCCAAAATTTAGATAAAAATTTGACGGCAACACAGCGCAACGAAGTTGCCACGGCTCTCACCGCTGCTGCCTGGGCTTCAGGTAAGGTTTCTGGCGGATTGAGCACTGGATTTTTAGGTAATCTTGGCATCAAGGGGGAGATCGGCGGGGAAGGAGGCGCCAGGATTGATGGAAACGCAAGAGCCACGTCGGGGACCGGGACCACAGATGCAGTAGCAGTGAGGAACGCTTTCAGCCAGGGGCTGAAAGGATCCGTGGCAACGTCCATCAGTCACCGAGTTGCCCAGGCAACGACGGAGGCCACGAAAAACGCCGATTCCAGGGCCTTCGTCGAGCGCGTCAACAAGTCCACCAACTTTCAAGATGCTCTAGGCTTGGTAAAAAGTAGCACCGCCGAGATCGCCCGGGCGCGCCAGGAAAGCGAAAGTTATCAGTCATTGCAGCAGGTTGGAACAAATTACCAGATTGATGTTGGCCAGCAGATTTTCGGCCAAATGGATGCGAACTCTCTTTACTCCCTGTCGAATGAGCGGGGCTTTAGCCAGCTGCATTCCGTCGTCAACCAAGGTGGAGGGATAGACCGGATGCGGGAGGCGGCGTATTACGACTGGCGCGATACTAACACCCAAAATCGGGCTGAGGGCCTGGAAACCATCGCCAAGTTGGACAAAAGTCATGTGGGCCACTTGGCGGGTGTGGGGGCCGCCATCCTTCAGGTGCGCGGTGAATATGCTTACTCCTCTGAGGGAGGGAAGCTGGGCGATGGGGCGATGATTACTAATCAGGCCCAGGGCGTCATCGCCGCGCAGGGGGAAGCCGTGCAAAAATCCGAAGGTATGCCCGAGCCCAAGGCTCTGCGAGCCACTCATTTGGTGCAGCCCGTTCACAGCGACCTCAAAAATCGATATAATGATACGAACGATAAGTTGAAGCAGCAGTACGCCGAGCAGGATCACCCAGAATGGCGCGCGCAAGTCAGCGAGCACAGCCCCCTGCGCGCCGGGGAAGGGGCAGTGAAATCGGCTGGCAGAGGTTTTGGAAATGTTGTTAATGAAATGAAAGATGGTATCCGCGCATTGAAAGAAAATATGCCTGAGGCTTTGGACTAAAAAAGAAAGGAGTGCCAACGTGGAATATATTCTCCTTTTTTTTGTGATCGTGGTATTCGCTTTGATTCCATTTCTCAAGAAGGCTGGATCGACTATTAAAAATGCAGTTTCATTCAGAGATGGACGGCCGCACAGGAGCAACACGTCTTTTCAACCCCATGAATCTTACATGAGTTTAACAAATAACGGATTGGACAGCTACAATTACGACCGGTGGGATCGCATAAAAGAATACACAGAAGGCAAGTAGACTACTCATCTTTTGCTTTCAACAATTTATCGGGCCGCAGTTGATGAACTGCGGCCCTTGTTGCGTCTGGGATCAGGTGCGCATAGCGAAGCGTCATCGCCAGAGTCTTGTGTCGCATTAACTCCTTAATTTTGAGGATATCAATCCCAGACAAAGCCAACCATGAGGCAAAAGTGTGTCGAAGGCTGTGGAACACCAAGCGAAGCCGCCGGTCCACAACTCCATCATTAAGTCCAAGCTCATCTACCAGCTTAGCAAACGAATGAGAAAGATTTTCACGCTTATCGCCCCATAAAGGAGAAAAGACCAACTCCGCGTCCTCCTTCCGGCGTTTAAGCCTGGCCTCAAACACGTCCACCACGTCCTGATTCAAGGGAACCTTGCCCCCAGGTTTCCTCTTGTCCGCTTCGCGAACAGTCAGAATTTCGTGCCGCAGGTCCACATCCGCCCAGGCCAAGCGCATCAACTCCCCCATCCGCAACCCCGTGTTCAACGAGAGAATAATGGCATCGTGAAGATCCGGGGACCGCCTGCTGGCCGCCGCCTCGATAAGCCGATCGGCTTCTTCGTAGCTGAAAAAGCGGTCCCGGGAATTGAAGATTTTTGGCACTTCCAGACCATCCGCCGGACTCTTTTCCAGGAGGGGAATGCCCTCCTGACTTGTTTGCCGCGCCACATTGCAAAGGCGGCGGATAAGCGCTCGATATTGCCCCACTGTCGCGGGAGCCAAGCCGGCTTCGACCAGGCCATTAAGGAAGGCCTGGATCATTTCTCGGGTAAGCCCCCGAAGCGGGACATCTCCCAAGGCGGCATTGATGCGGCAATTAAATCGATTTTGGTCACCGTACCAGGAGGCTTTTTTCTTTTTTGCAATCGGAAGATAGTGTTCCCGGAAGAAGTTCCCCAGGGTCAACATCTCAGCCGACTCCAGGCGCTCCCGAGCCGCCTGTTCCTCTCGAGCTGCTTGGTTTTGGGCGCGAATGGCCGCGAGCGTTTGCGGCCCTCCGCCGGTGCGCTGGGCCTCTTTTAGCTGGGCCATCACGGCGGCCACTTTTTTAACGGTCCAGCCGGCCGAGGCCCAGCCCAAGGCTTCCTCATACCTTTTCCCATCGACATAGTGCCGAAGCACGTAGTACACGTCAGGGCGGCCGCTCGGTCCCTTGCGCGTGGGATGCTCCCGACACCTGACGCCGGGGAGGTTAGGCACCTTTTTCCAGTCCATTTTGTCCCCCATCTGTCCCCCTATTGTCCCCTGTTTGTGGGTTGTCAAGGGACGCCAAGGGACGAAGCAAAATCACAACTCATTGATTTTGTTCGTCCAGGGACGCAGAGGGACGCAGCCAAAAGCCTCCTGAGCGGACTTAAAATCCCTAACTCCGCGAGGGGTGTGCGGGTTCGACTCCCGCCCTGGGCACCATATGAAAATCCAAGCACGTCCGAGAACGACAAAAAACCCCGGAAATCCGGGGTTTTCTATTGGTCTAGTGTGCGTCAAAGTGCGCCGAAGTGCGTTGACAACCGGGGGTAGCCGGGGGTATTTCCCGAGGTAACAGAAGCCCGGCACCCGTCGGGCGAGGGAGGTACCCCCGATGCTCACGGATACCGCGATCCGCAACGCAAAGCCCGGACAGAAGCAACGCAAGCTGTCCGACGAAAAGGGCCTCTTCCTGCTTGTCGCTCACTCTGGGGGTAAGTGGTGGCGGTTCAAGTACCGCTTCGCCGGGAAGGAAAAACTCTTGAGCCTCGGCACCTATCCCGAAGTCTCGCTTGCCCAGGCCAGGGAACGCCGCGACGAGGCCCGCAAGCTCCTGGCGCGAGGCATCGACCCGAGCGCCGCCAGGAAGGCGGAGAAAAGGTCTGGTGATGATACTTTTGAGCGGATAGCCTTGGAGTGGTACAGCCGAACCCGCCCCAGGTGGGGCCAAACGGCCGCAACGCAAATCCTCGCGCAGCTCAAACAAAACGTGTTCCCCTGGATTGGCTCCAGGCCGATCCGGGAAATCAACGCAGCGGAACTACTGACGGCCATGCGGAGAATCGAGGAACGAGGCGCGATCTACACCGCCCATCGAGCCCTACAGACCTGCGGCCGAGTGTTCCGGTATGCGTTGGCCTGCAACAAGGTTGACCGCGACCCCACAATAACCCTGCGGGGCACCCTGACCTCCGTCAAGGAAAAGCACCGCGCCTGCATCCTCGATCCTCGGACGCTTGGGAAGCTCCTGCGCGACATTGACGGCTATCAGGGAACATTCGTTGTCCGGGCCGCCCTCAAGCTGGCCCCCCTGCTCTTTGTTCGGCCCGGGGAGCTTCGCCATGCCGAGTGGCCCGAGGTTGACCTTGAAGCGGCGGAATGGCGCATCCCGGCCGCCAAGATGAAAATGGAAGACCTTCATATTGTCCCCCTATCCCGGCAGGCCGTCGCGGTCCTACGGGAGCTTCACCCCCTGACCGGCAAGGGCAAGTATGTCTTTCCCGGCTTCCGATCCCCGGCCAGACCTATGAGTGAGAACACAGTCAACGCGGCCCTACGCTACATGGGGTATTCCGCAGAACAAGTGACGGGGCACGGCTTCCGTGCAACGGCAATGTCACTCCTGAATGAACAAGGGTGGAACCGCGATGCCGTTGACCGCCAGCTTGCCCATGCCGAGCGGAACAAGGTGCGGGCGGCGTATCTCCATGCGGAGTTTCTTCCCGAGCGCCGCCGCATGATGCAGGCATGGGCGGACTTCCTGGACGGCCTCCGCCAAGGTGGGAAGGTGATCCCGATCCGGGCGGCAAGCGGAGAATGAAGCACGGCCCCGGCATCGTGCCGGGGCTTGCCGATAGAGCGGCCCGGAGAGGTGTTACGGCACCCCGCCGGGCCTGACCAAAACCCGAACTGTGGAGGTTCGAGAAATGGCTAATGCGAAGGATACCACGACCGGAGGCAATCTTTCCAGCGCTCGGCAGGTTGAAGTGCGAGCGCAACTTCTTTTCCTCGCGGATTCCCTGACCGCCCGCGAAGGGCTCCCCCTGGAAGGCGAGACGGTCTATGGCCTGGGGAACACGCTGCGAGACTTGGCCGCCAAGCTGGACGAGCCGCTTCCCACGGCATAGGCTCGAAGCGCCAGGTGAAGACCGCCCACGAAGCCGCAAGAACCCGAGGCGGGAACCGTCCGCCAAGGTGAAGAGGCCGGGCAAGAGAAGAATCCTGAACACTTTCCAGGGCCTAGGGGCGGCCTCATGAACCGCCCCGAAAAACCGCAACCCCGGCGGCCCGGCCCTGGGCTCCACCAAGGGGAAAAGCACAAGGGGAGCTTGCCTCATGACCCTGCCCGACTTCATCCGCTGGTGCGACCTCCGGGGCGTCCTGGGAGTACGCGAAGGGTTCCTGATCGAAGACCTTGAACGGCTCGCCTTGAAGCATCTCATCCCGACCTTCGACGCTGAACTTCGCCCCGTTGCCCTTCCCAACTGGCCCGAAGAGCAGCACGACGCCGCCTATGACTGGCCCAACCTGTCGCCCGAAGAGCATTACGACGCCGCCTATGACGGCCCCGGCACGCCGGAAGAGCGGTACGAAGCCGCCTACTGCTGGCCCGACCTGTCAACGGAAGAGGGCCGCCGGGAGTTCGGGCGGTTTCAGTTCGACACGCTGCGCGCGATCCGCGCCCTCGCGGTTGAGGGCGAGCCCATGAGCGAGCTTGCCCGCGCCTACCTGGAAGCCGAGAGGCAGAAAATCCAGGCCGCCAAGGAAGAAGCGGAACAGGCCAAGGCCGAAGCGGAAGCGGCCGCCGCCATGGAAGCACTTTTCGAGCAAGTGCGGGCCGCCGGGAAGAAAGTCATCCAAGGCCGCCGGGGGGACGGCCAAAGCAAAGGGCGGGGGCATGAACCCGACGCATACGCCGCCTTGAACGAGGTGTATCATGTCCCGTACAAAGCAATTGCCCGGGCGTTCTTTGAGGGGGCCGGGGTTTCCAACCCGAGCGACGCCGAGCTTGAAAAGGAAGAGGCCAATCTTCGCGCCGTGGTAAGCAAGGAAAGGCGGAAGCGAAAACGACCTTCCGCCAAAGGGGATTGACGCCCGGCCGAGAGGCGGGCTATCTTTCAAGCCGACACATGAAGAGTGCGTGAGGGAACTGGCCCGATGACCGCACGGCAACCTGCGAGATGCAAGGTGCCAAAGCCAGCCCGCAAGGGGCCATGCAATGCAGACTCAACCAATGGCCCTCCGCACGGAGGGCTTTTCATTTTCTGGCCGAGGTCCGCCCGCCGGGCTTCTCCGTTGCAAGAGTCCCCCCAAAAAACCGAAGCGGAGGCTTGGAATGTACGGAGCAATCATAGGCGACCTCGCGGGAAGCCAGTACGAACGGCACAACTACCTTTCAACAGACTTCCCGCTCCTGGACGAGCGGAGCTTCTTCACCGACGACACCGTACTCACCGTCGCCACGGCGGAGGCCATGCTCACCGACCGGGACTTCGCCGCCGCGTACCGGAAGTGGGCCGGGAAGTACCCCGGCCGGGGCTACGGGCCGATGTTCCGGCTGTGGGCGGGCAACCCCGACATGGGGCCCTACGGCAGCCCCGGGAACGGGGCCGCCATGCGCGTGTCGCCGATCCCGTTCCTCATGCGGGGCGGGGGCGTTTGGGATATGATCGTGATGGCCGGTTCCAGCGCCAAGGTGACGCACAACTCAAAAGAAGGCGAAGACTGCGCGGCCTACTTGGCCATGACCATCTGGTTCTGTCTGCACGGGGAGGACGGCCTGGGGCTCTGGCGGCCCCTTGAGCCCGTCTCCGAGCTTC
>NZ_AUMA01000025.1 GCF_000422565.1 Desulfovibrio aminophilus DSM 12254
TCAAGGCCTTCCCAACGACGCTGCGTCGCCGCTTGGTGGACGTAGCCGCCAAAGTGGTGTCCCATGCTGGCAAAACCGTACTCAAGGTCACGGCAGCAACCATGGACTCATTGCGTTTCAAAGAACTATGGGAGCGTTGTCTGAGCGCTCCAAAATTCGTCTGGGCCTGATCAGGACATCCCGCTCCATACCCCGCGATGGGAGAGGTACGTCCAATTTCCTGAAAAACCCGTTTCCACAACTGAAATGGGCCTTTTTTTCCTGCCCGACAACCAAGCCGTTTTCAGTCGCACCATCTTTGGAGCCCAACTCCCCCCGTTCTTTGCCGAGGAGACTTCAACGAGGACCCTCCGCTCGATTTAGGTATGATCTTGATTGCAGGGCCTCGAACCAAAGACTCCAGCTGTATTTTCGTAAGAATCACTATAGGATAAACAAATACATCGCCAGGTTCGGAAAAAATATTATTGTGACGTCATATCACGATTTATCCACGGATGACATCGTTAGGGCCAGCCTTGATCGATATCAGGTGGAAAATGCCTTCAGGCAGACAAAAGCTGGTGAATTCGGAAACTTCCGCCCCATGTGGCACTGGACCGACTCGAAGATTCGCTGCCACATATTTTCATGCATAGTTGCCCTGACGTACCTCCGCTTGGCTACACTTTGGCTGAACCGTGCAGGAGTCGTATGCAGTCCCGACAATACCATGCAGTCCATGCGAAACCTGAATAGCTGCTTATGCTGGCACAGTGGCAAAAGAAAACCCGCCAGAATGCTTGAAGAACCAGATCCTGAGCAAACAGCTCCTCGCTGCCATTGGTTACAAAATACAAAATGAGGTCTTACAAAAAATCAAACAGTAATTTGTTGATATTGTTTTATTTTTGGCATTTTTTGAGTGATTAAGCCTGAAAGTCGAGTTAAATATTAAGCAGGTTAACGTCAAAATCAGCGGCGCGTTTTTATGCGTCCGCTGGATTTACTTGTTGTGCGGCGTCGCAGACTCATTGAGCAACCTTTTTGCCTGCGCAATTACAGTTCTCGGAAACTCGATATTCAGAGGTTCTGTCACGCTCTTGAACAATTCGAGACTCCACGTCCACGTTTGATGATAGGCTGCACATAGTGCTCTTGGTTCTGCACTGCTTGTGCATGCCAGATAGCGATTATACGAGTCCTCCGAGATATCCTTTTCGAGCGCGCGTGAAGGTGTCGGCCAGTGGTCTGTTGCCCCTTCGTGGAGTCGAACCAGCTTGAGTAGGTTTTCATGTGCTTTGCTGAGCAAAGCCCAGGCGCGAGCGTACTCTCCCCGATTTAAAAGATTGGCCCCAAAGAGCATCAGGCTGATGAGGTTCAACACAAGCCCTTCCACCAGCGGTGCGCCTTCACGTATCGGGGGATCGCCCACGAGAGCGCTTGCATACCTTGACAACTCTCCTGATCGGTCCAACAAAACAGCCGCCTCAAGCGAGGGAAACCACCCATAGCCTTGCCAAGTGGAAATGACCGGTATGTCCGATTTTCGCATGAAATGGAATTCACCGCGAATGCCGTTTTCAAAAAGTGCGGTGTGGTGGCCGAAGTCGTCCGGAAAGTAAGCAGCAACCGGACTTACGGCATTAAGCCACGAGCGCTGATCGAAATTTTCAAAATGGTCATCCTGGATGAACACTGCGAATTCGATATCAGAGAACTCGTCACCCTCTCCGATAGCAAATGAGCCGAACATCAATGCCGCGATTATTCGTGCATCCTCATGACAACCTTCCTTGAAGAGTTCTATCATTTTCAGTTGAAGCATAGAAATATCCTTTTATTGAAGCCACAGACCCCCTGTGTCAGGAAAGGTATACGCAGATTTTTGTTTTTTTCGTAAGCACAACGCCGCGCTCTGCGGCAAAATTGGAGCGCAGCGGAAATTTTGTCCGACAGCAGCGCTTTGTTAGATCCTTTTTTATCGGACTTGGGAACATTTTCTAAATTACAGTTATCTTCTCACATGCAGAATACAGTCGCTTTGCGTAAGCAAAACCCCTTAACTTCACCCAATTTTCCGTCACAAGAAAAATCCACACCCAAAGCATCGAAAGATGGATAGCTATAAGACCCAAGTAGGGAAATGAAATTTCCTGAATAACAAGCCTCGGTGACATACTCCCTAGAGTTGTTGCATCAGGGTAGATGACAACCAAGCTAACCAGTAGTGAAGATACAGTTATGAAAATGCCTAATGATTTAAATGCTCTAATGTTTCTAGCGAACCCATATGCAACATTTTCTTTGAAGATTAACGGGTATATAGTCGTATCCCGAGTATGCTCCCTGAGGTAGTTTGACGCAGACCTATATAGCTCATCGGCTCTTTCTGGGTTCGCTTGCTCATATTCGGGTGTCGTGGGGTCGAAGTTTGATATAAGTAACGCTAGCCGGTCCATGTAACGTGATTTAGTTACACTATCGATCGTATTGTCGGTGTGCCTTAACATAATGGTGGTGGGCGCGCCACCCCACTTTTTGAATAGCTTGTCCTGAAGAGCATTACCTTTTGCCGACATCTGATTGGCGGCAAAATTTATCACCCCGAAAGCTACAAGGAATGTTACCGTAGATCCTGTCCAAGTTCGTGAAGGCTCAAAGAGGACAAGCAAAGAGATAAATATTGGAAAAACTAGAAACAACGCCGGTTTCACCCTGGCGTTGAAGCTATATTCATCGAAGTATTTTGAAAATTCACTCATTTGTATGGCAGCCCATTCTTATAGAGTGTATTCAGTTTCAACAGTAAGACTACCAAAGTAATTGGGGTAGCTTGTGCATCCTTCATCATTAAGGAAGTCTTTTGAGTAATCGCTTTCCGATGAATAGAAATGGACCTTATTACCGACACACTCCATCGTTATATGACCCGCTCTATTCTGGGTAAGTATTTCATATCCGGTATAGTAATTGAGATGACGGGACGGGGCCTCGCCAATAACGATAACCTGAGGATCAAGCTTTTCAAGCCAAGAATTAGGTATTTTCCCTGAATTCCTGCCGTGGTGTGCAGCAAAAACGACAGTCGTCTTTTCCAGTTCAATTTCATCTACAATATCTTCCATGAATTGAGTTTCAAGATCACCAAGCCACATGAAGCTCGCCCCTCCGGAAAAGCTATATCTAATTACTGCAGATGTGTTGTTATAGCTTTCGCCAGCATCACAAGCCCTCAAAGCTTCTTTGAAGTGTTCATTTTCAGTATCCGGCCATAATATATTGATACCAGCACTTCCTCTTTCATCATCACCGATGTTCATCCACTTTCTTGAGCATCCCTTATAGATGTAAAAAGCCTTATCGCCATCTCTTAAATCACAGTACCTCTTGAAAGACTCCGTGTCCTTGTCTTTTATAGCCTTATTCTTTACGACATAGAAATTGTAGATAGGCATTGAATCGTCAAGCCAGTGAATGCCTCCAAAGTGATCTTCATCTGGATGGGTACATATAAATCGTGTGATGCGCTTGTCTCTACTCTCGTCTTTAAGCTCTTGGATTATTTCATCCCGGTTTTCATCGGAAAGATCACAGTCGATGATGGTAAAGTTATCGCTTCCATGTCGAATGTAGAACATATCGCCTGCACCGACAGCGTAGCTTTTTATGATTGGCATGAAGAACTCCTTAATATTGTTGCCCTATCCGATAGGGTGTTGAATGGTCGCATTGATCTAACAAATTATTATATGGTTTCCTGATAACTCCAACCTAATCTGAGCGATTCTCCTGCCTGACACAACATCAAAGCTGGCCTATCGCCTTGTTTTTGTTTACAATCACATCCAACAACAAATCATGAT
>NZ_AUMA01000026.1 GCF_000422565.1 Desulfovibrio aminophilus DSM 12254
GTAAACTTTCTTCGCGGCTTGGACATCAAAAGCCTCCTTCAGGCTTCTTACGTCCACCTTAGCTCATGGTCCAGTTTTCCGAACCCACTTCTGTCCACTACACCGCGGGCCAGGACTCGTACCTGGTCAAGGTCCGGGCCGAGGACACCGAGGCCCTGCAGCACATCCTCCAGCAGTTCGGGGCCATCCCCGGGGTGCGCGACACCCGCACCACCATCGTTCTGGCCACGCTCAAGGAATCCCGGCAACTGCCGCTGCAAGGCGGCGAGGCAAGCAAGGAGTAACGGCATGACTCTCGACAGGCAGGTTCTGGAGCCCCGCATCGTGAGCCGGGGCAAGGAATTCTTCACGAGCATCGCGGGCGAGGCTCCGTCCATCTTCAACAAGGGCTGGTGGACCGGCAAGGTCATGGACTGGGCCATGAAGAACGAGGCCTTCAAGGTCCAGATGTTCCGCTTCGTGGACGTGCTGCCCTATCTCACCACCTCGGACTCGCTCTCCCGGCACATCGAGGAGTACTTCACCGGCGAGAACGCGGGCGAGATCCCGGACGTGCTCAAGTGGGGCGCGTCCAAGACCGGTTTCGCCGGTGGGCTGGTGGCCAAGGTCCTGCACAAGACCATCCGTTCGAACATCGAGGGCATGGCCCGCCAGTTCATCATCGGCGAAAAGGCCTCCGAGGCCGTGAAAGGCATCAAGAAGCTCCGCAAGGACGGCTTCGCCTTCGTCATCGACCTCCTGGGGGAGGCCACCATGAACGAGGCGGAAGCCGACGCCTACCAGGCGGGCTACATGGAGGTGCTTCGGGCCATCAAGGAGGAGCAGCGCAAGTGGGACGCCCTGGACGCCTCGGGCGACCTGGACTGGGGCCACGCGCCCAGGGTCAACGTGGCCATCAAACCCACCTGCTTCTACTCCCAGTCCAAGCCCGCCGACATACCCGGATCGGTTGAGGCCATCGCCCGGCGCGTGGAGCCGATCTACCGCCTGGTCAAGGAGATGGGTGGGTTCCTGTGCATCGACATGGAGCAGCTCAAGTACAAGGAGATGACCATCGAGCTGTACAAGCGCCTGCGTTCGGCCCCCGAGCATCGCGACTACCCGAACCTGGGCATCGTCTTCCAGTGCTACCTGAAGAGCACCGACAAGGACGTGGCCGACCTCATCTCCTGGGCCCGGGTCGAAAAGCTGCCCATCTCCATACGCTTGGTCAAGGGCGCCTACTGGGACTACGAAACCGTGGTGGCCATGCAGAACGGCTGGGAAGTGCCGGTTTACACCGTCAAGGCCGACACCGACGCGGCCTATGAGCGCGTCGCCCGCTTCATCCTAGAAAACCACGACATCTGCCACTACGCCTGCGCCTCGCACAACATCCGCACCATCTCCGCCGTCATGGAAATGGCCAAGGCCCTGAACGTGCCCGAGGAGCGCTACGAGTTCCAGGTGCTCTACGGAATGGCCGAGCCCGTGCGCAAGGGCCTGCGCAACGTGGCCCGCCGCGTTCGCCTCTATTGCCCCTACGGCGACCTCATCCCCGGCATGGCCTATCTCGTGCGCCGCCTGCTGGAGAACACGGCCAACGAGTCCTTCCTGCGCCAGAGCTTCGCCGAGGCCGCCGACGTGGAGCGGCTCATGGAGAACCCGGAAGCCACCGCCGACCGCGAGCGCGCCGCCTTGGCCCTGAAGTCTCGGCCCCCGCGCCCGGGCATACAGGGGCTCAAGGGCGAAATCCCCCCGTTCGCCAACTTCGAGAGCGCGGACTTCACCCTGCCGTCCATGCGCCAGGGCTTCGTCACCGCCCTGGCCGAGGTGCGCAAGGGCTTCGGCCGTACCTATCCCCTGTTCATCGGCGGCAAGGAGGTGACCACCTCCGACACCCTGGATTCCTACAACCCGGCCAAGCCCTCGGAGGTCGTGGCCACGGTCTGCCAGGCGGGCAAGCCCGAGATCGACCAGGCCCTGGCCGCCGCCAAGGCCGCCTATCTCACGTGGCGCGATGTGGAGCCGAAAAAGCGCGCCCAGGTGCTCCTGGACGCCGCCGCCGCGGCCCGCCGTCGCGCCTTCGAGCTCTCCGCGCTCCAGGTCCTGGAGGTCGGCAAGCAGTGGGATCAGGCCTGGGCCGACGTCGGGGAGGCCATCGACTTCCTCGAATACTACGCCCGCGAGGCCATCCGCCTGGGTGAGCCCCGGCGCATGGGCCGCGCCCCCGGCGAGTTGAACCACTACTTCTACCAGGGCAAGGGCGTGGCCGCCGTCATCGCCCCCTGGAACTTCCCGTTGGCCATCAGCATCGGCATGGTCGCGGCGGCCATCGTCTCCGGCTGCCCCGTGGTCTACAAGCCCTCGGGCCTGTCCTCGGCCATCGGCTGGAACCTCGTGGAGCTCTTCAGGGAGGCCGGACTGCCCGACGGCGTGTTCAACTACACCCCGGGCCGGGGCTCGGTCATCGGCGACTATATTGTGGAGCACCCCGACGTGGCCGTCATCGCCTTCACCGGCTCCATGGAAGTGGGGCTGCGCATCCAGGAGAAGGCCGCCAAGGTCCAGTCCGGGCAGGCCCAGTGCAAGAAGGTCATCGCCGAGATGGGCGGCAAGAACGCCATCATCATCGACGACGACGCGGACCTGGACGAGGCCGTGTCCGGCGTCATCTACTCGGCCTTCGGCTTCCAGGGCCAGAAGTGCTCGGCCTGCTCCCGGGTCATCGTCCTGGACGCCATCTACGAGCGCTTCGTGAACCGCCTCAAGGACGCCGCCAACTCCCTGAAGATCGGCCCGTCCGAAGACCCGGCCAACTCCATGGGTCCGGTGGTGGACCGCGCGGCCCGCGAAAACGTCATGAAGTACATCGCCATCGCCGAGTCCGAGGGCAAGGTGCTCGTCAAGCGCACCGACGCTCCCGCCGGAGACTGCTACGCCCCCCTGACCATCGTGGAAGGCGTCCGGCCCGAGCACCGCATCGCCCAGGAAGAGGTCTTCGGGCCCGTGCTGGCCGTCATGCGCGCCAAGGACTTCGACGAGGCCCTGGCCATGGCCAACTCCACCCGCTTTGCCCTCACCGGAGCGGTCTACACCCGCAGCCCCGCCCATCTGGACCGCGCCCGCAAGGAGTTCCGCGTGGGCAACCTCTACCTCAACCGGGGCTCCACCGGCGCCATGGTCGAACGCCAGTCCTTCGGCGGCTTCATGATGTCCGGCGTGGGCTCCAAGTCCGGCGGCCCCGACTACCTGCTCCAGTTCATGGACCCCCGCGTGGTCACCGAAAACACCATGCGCCGCGGCTTCGCCCCCATCGAGGCCGACGACGACTGGGTCATCTAGGAATGCAAAGGCGTCCGGGGGACACCTTTTGAAAAGGGTTCTCCCCCGGGCCCCCTTCCCAAACTTTCTCATAACCGAAGGTCCCGGAACGGCATTGCCGTTCCGGGACCTTCGGTTTGATGAAAAGTTTTGGGGGTGGGGTTCGGGGAGGGACCTTTTTAAAAG
>NZ_AUMA01000027.1 GCF_000422565.1 Desulfovibrio aminophilus DSM 12254
CATGGTATCGATGTTCAGCTCGATCACCTCTGGGCGAGACAGGTTGAGTCGCCAGAGGAAAAGGTGCTGCAACAAACGACGAAACAGGTAGGTCCGTTGTGCGGAGAACGCTTGGTAGAACCGCTTGACGGTATGCGACGAGGCCATGCCATTGATGTCTGTTTCGATGGCGGCTGCATAGCCGGGATCTTTGGCCAGGACATCGAAGTGGGCCAGGTGTCGACTGGTGCCGTCGAAGAGGAAGCAGAGCACCTGCTTGAAAAGCTCATCGATGGGCGTGCCTTTGGGGTTCTTGCGCATGGAGCCGAAAAGGCGGTTGATGTGGGGGAAAAGACCAATGCCACGGATGTAGCGAGCAAAGAGGTTGAGCCCGGCCCGGCTTGTCAGACAGTCGTTCGTGACCTGGACATCGTCGATAAATTTTGCTTTGGTTCTCTTTGAGTTGGACATCCAGCCCTCCACCAAATGGGTGAAACGTTCATGACGTAGTGACTGGATGTGATTGTAAACAAAAACAAGGCGATATGCCAACTTTGATGTTGTGTCAGGCTGGAAAATCGCTCAGGTTAGGTTCGACAAAAATTACACCGCCACCGTGTTTATGGACAAGGTGATGCTCTCCGGCCCTGACGCCCAGGCCAAGATCAATGCGGCGTTGGCTCAAAAATACAAAAACATCGTCCCGCAGATCGCCAGCGATCTTGCGGGCCTTGAACTTCAGTTCTAGGGAGGCCAACCTCCCGCAAGGAAGGAGGAAAACCACACATGCGGAACATGAAGAAAATCGTGATGTTGATTTCTATGCTGCTTCTGCCGATCCTGGCCGGCTGCGCCGGGCTTGGCGGTAGCAAGCAGGCATTGATGTACAGCAATGTTTTTTCTGTGGGCAATTCGTCGGAAGCCGTGGTCGTATCCCCCACAGCAGCCAGCTCGGCTTTCAACAAGGGGGCCAAGAAGCAGAGCGTCAAGGGTATGTACTTGAACACGGCGGATATTTTGACGCCGATTTTGCATGACGCATTGAAAGCCAGCAATTATTCGGTTGGCGAAATTTCGTCGCGTGATAATCCCAATCTGTTTGTTTTTCCTGACAAGGGAAAGCACAATGGATATACCGTGAGCGCCTGTACTTATCTGCTGAATGATTCTGATTCTGTGGTTGATGTCAAGGTTGAACTCTATCTTTTCAACAAGGATGGCAAGCCTTTGCCTGGATTCAACAGAGACGGAAAGCCATCTTCATCTAAGGTTTACACCGAGCGCATCTTTTTGGATGAAGTGCTGCTCTCCGGCCCCGACGCCCAGGCCAAGGTCAATGCGGCATTGGCCCAAAAGTACAAGAATATCGTCCCGCAGATTGTGACCGACCTCGTGGGCCTCAAGCTAAACCTCTAGGCTAGGGTTGCCCCCGGAGCGCAGGGTAACGTCTTTTCCCATCCTGAGCCCCCCATGGGGGCTCTTTTTTGTGGAGGGGACTTTATAGGGCGAAATAGCTCCCCAATAACCCCAACTGCCTCTAAGACAAACGCCACTTTTTGCCTCGGATTCGCGGCAAATTCCGGCCCGCGATTTCACGAAGTGGAGCCTCGCCCCCAACCACTTCCTTGGCCTCCGCCCGCCCGACGCAGCCTGACCCCCTTCCAGGCTTCAGGAGGGGCATCCCTGGGGGTTCTCTTCCTTATTTTCCCAGGGGACTCGGACGAGCCGCCGAAGATCTCAGACACGAAAAAGGCCGATGGTTGATCCACACCGGCCTTTTTCGTGTCTGGGACCGGAGTTCAGGCTGGGCCTTACGCCGGGTGAGGTTCAATGATCCGAACGTTGAGCCTGCTTTTTCGAATTTCTTGTCCGTCTTCGAAGACGATATAAACTCGTTGGCCGGAAAAATAGAGATCCACATCCTCGGCCACGTACCATTCGGCCACAAATCTTTCAAATCTTCCAACCTGCTTCTTCACCGACTCTTTGTACTCTATTTTTACGTTTTTTTTGCATTCCATGCCCGCCCGGCGCTTTTCTTTCAGCTTTTGCAGCCTGGCGGCTTCCTTCCTGTCCTCTTCTTTCCGCCGTTCCTTCTCCAGGTGGGCCTCCTCGGCCTGGCGCTCGGCTTCCTTCTTGGCCTCGGCCCATCGGCGCTCCTGCTCTTGGGCCACCCGGGCAATCTCCTCCTCGCTGGGAAGCTGCGACAGGTGGGCCTCAATCCATGCCTCCTTGAGGCCGCAAGGCCAAACCTGAGGAGGGACGGGAATGCGGCGGACCTTAAACCTATTGCTGCTTCTCTCAGTCGTCCTTTCCAGGCCATTTTTCACGAGCCAAGCCGGACAGTAGTGCTTGCGGCCTTCCTGGTGCAGTTGGGATTTTGGAGCCCAAAAGGTACAGCTATGCTTCCGGCACTCCCCCCCGTGCATTTTCCGTATTTCTTCCTCGTCTTCGAACAGGCAAAAGATCGAGCATTGGACGCTCGCGCCCGTTTTGCTCTCCTTTTGGCTGACCTTCACCGGGAACCAGCCCGCGTTTTTCTCGCACATTTCTTTTTCGATCTCGGCACCCCGGCCAATGATGTATTTTCTCAAGGCTTCACGGGCCTCGGTTGTGGCTGAATGGACTCGGGCGTTCGAGAAATCAAACGATCCCAGGCGCTCCAAGCCTGAAATCTCAACGTAGGCTGAAGCCGTTCGGGGGAGAACTTCCTTGAGCTTGAACCCCCCCAAAACTGTTTTTTCTCTTGCCTGCATTTCGGCCATGTTCTGCCTCCTTGTTGTTGAAATAATAGTACGCTCAAGCATACATTAAGTCAACAACATAGTGGCAGGCCTCATTTTTTTACGCTGCCGGCCTCCCTCCGCCGATTTGCTTTTCCAGATAATACTCCAGGGCGGCCTGGGCCGTGAAGGCGTAAGCCCGGCCGATGCGGACAGCGGAAGGAATTTTGCCCTTGAGGAGGTCTCGTTGAACGACTATCCGATTCAGATCTAGGCCCCGCGCCAAGTCGCCTGTGGATAGCAACTTTTCCCCTTCGCCTGCGCGCAGGGCCTTTCGCGCGGCCTCGGCCGTGATGGTCCCGTCTTTCGCCTTTTTGAATATTTCCGGCCAGTTGGATGACATTTTTTTATCTCCCCAGCTTATTATTTAATTATACGTTGAAGAGAACATTTTTTCAACCCACAGCCATTCCAGCGAATCGTTACTTATCTAGGACAAACGTCGCTTTCTGCCTTGAATTTGAGGCAAAATTTCAGTCAACGATTTGATGAAGAGGAGTTGCGCCCTGGCCCCATCCATGGCCGGGGCGGCCAGGGATCAGCTTAGACCCCTCCGGGCGCGCGAGAGGGGCATTTCCTGGGGCCCTGGCCCCCCCTCCTTCATTGCCGGCGGGGGCCAGGGCCTGCGCCGGCCCCCCGCCCCATCCAAACCCCATCCAAACCCCATCCAA
>NZ_AUMA01000028.1 GCF_000422565.1 Desulfovibrio aminophilus DSM 12254
CCCGCCCCCTTCGTCCGGCTTCGCCGGTTTCAAAAAAAGCAAGGGCCTTCGGCCCCCTTCGAAAAACAAAAGGCGGGAACCATGTCCCGCCTTTCATTCTTCGCAAACCGAGAGCCTCCCCGACTTTCTGTATACCGCCGGAGGCGGCCGACTTTCTGGGAACCGCCGAAGGCGGCTGAAGGGGACTTTAAAACGTCGTGACCTTGCGCAGGGTGAAGGAATAGACCCGGTCCTGATCCAGGCGCAGCGTGACGGACCGCACGGAATCGAAAAAGGCGTCCTCGTCACTGAACTGGCCGAACCGCCTCTGATAGTCCTCTCTTCCCTCCCTGGTCATGGGAATCCGCTTGGTGGCGGTGTAAAAAAGCCGCCTCGCGTCGTCGCGCAGGGACGCGTCCAGGAGTCGCGCGGCCTCGTCGCGGGACATGCCCAGCCGCAGGCCGCGCGGGGAAGAAACAACAGGCAGCATGACAGGATCACAACCTGCATTCTCCTCCTCGGCGAACACACGGATGATGTCTCCTCTTCTCAGCATACGCCGGATATACGGCGGTCAGGAAATCCGGCGGACCTGTTCCCCGGCGGCTCAACGAGGAGGGGCGTTCCGGCGGAGCTTCGACCGTGGCTCCTTCCAGTAAACCCTGGGGTCCAGACCGTCCCTCTCGTCCGTCGGGTTGACCAGCTTCAGGCCTGGCGACCAGCCCTGCTCCGCGATCGCCGCACAGTCGTACACCGCAGACTTCATGACATCCACCCGGCCCTCGGAGATCAGGGACACCAGATCGCCCTTCACCTCGTAGCGGCACGTGGACACCTCCCGAGTCATGTTCTTGCGGGGGCCGGAACCTTCAGTGGGCTCCCAGAACTCGGTGACGATCCGGCACACGCCATCTTGCCGCAACTCAATGCACTGCGTCCATTCGGACTCGGAGACCACGCAGTATGTGCCGCGCATGTCCTGGGCGAAGGCGCTTGCGGACAACAAAAGAATACATACGGGCAACATAATATATTTCATATACATTATCTCATTTTTGGATCATATTCGATGTGAATATGGTTCAGATCTTTATTTTTATATGTCTCATATAACACATCGTAGTCCGGCCCAAGAGCATCTTGAAGACTTTTACGGATTGCGTTCATCGTTTCATGAGTATCTTTTTTTCCTCGAATATCAACCGCTAAATTTTTATAATGCAATGAATTTTGCATATGTTTACTGTCATTAGCCGACGTTATTACAACTTCTGCACCATGTTCTTTAAATATTCTGCCAATGGTTTCATACTGGCTGGTGATCCGAGGATCGAGATTCTTATCTCGAACGTTCTCTGTTTTTGGAAACATATCCCTTGGATCGGTTTTGCAGAGTGTGCCATCTTTGCACAATATCCGCCCGTGCTGGTCGATCCCACTCGGCCAATCGTGCAGTTCAGGCAAGTGAGCCCCCTTCTCCAGCGTACGCCTGTTTTGTTGTCCAGGCCCGCTCTGCGTCAGAACCAGCCGTCCAGACAGGTCTTCATATTTCTCCTCCCCAGACTTCTCGCTCCAGGCCCCTTCTCCGGGTCCGGCGTAGCGGCCCAGCTCGTCATAGGG
>NZ_AUMA01000029.1 GCF_000422565.1 Desulfovibrio aminophilus DSM 12254
GAGCGCGAGCCCCGCCGGATCGCGCCGGGCCAGGGCCAGGGCGGCGTTGACCGCTCGCCGCATGAAATGTACAAAGCAATTGTTGTCGACCATGTCTATAGTCTCCTGCACGGCCCACGGTATTCGCCTACCGTGGGCCGTCGCGCCCTCAAAATCGCCGCGCCGCGTCAAGAATCTGACAGTAGATGTTGTTGGCCTTGTCCGGCTTCGCAGCAGGTTCGATTGCCAAGAGTTCCGCGTGCAACCTGGTCAGCTCGGCCATGACACGCCCGGCTTCGGCCTGGAGTCGCCTGGTGGCCTGAGCGCAAAGCCCGTTTCTCGGGATACACTCCCGGCAGTGCCGGGCCACAGTGCCGGGCTCAAACTGAAACTCCGCATCCACATCCGCATCCCTTCGGCCGGACATGATCGCGGCCTCGATCCGCAAGATCCACGGGTGGGTGCAGATCGGGCAGCATCGCGGCTTCTTCTCGATCCACACCTTGCCGCCAAGGCGGGGACGGCCGGGGCGATTAGCGGCGACCATCACGCAGCTCCTCGCCGCCGCCCAGTAGGCGATCCAGGGCGGCGGCGATGTCGGACTCTCGCCAAACGCTTGAACGGCCCAACTTCCGGGGCTTGGGCAGGTCGCCGCGAGCTATGAGGGTGTACAAAGTCGAGTTGCAGATTTTCAGTCGAGCCCGCAGGTCGGCCGGGCGAAGAAGATTGATGTCCATGCAAATTCTCCTGGTTTCGCATGAAGATAACATCTTGTTTTTAATGGATAAACTGTTGCGAAAAGGTTGCGGTCTTTCTTTGCCGCCCCTGTTTTCGTAGACATATACAAGTAAAATCAACAAGTTACAGAGTTTGCGGAAAAGGTTGCGCGGCGCAACCCTACGCAACCTTCGCCCCCAACATTGGAAGGGCCGGACTTTTCAGGTGAAAAATTGGCGCGGCGGTGCGGGTGGGCATTCTCACGCCGGACCCTGCCCCGCCCCCTCGCCAAAAGACGGGGGTGGGGGGGGTGGCCCCGCCAGGGGGAAGACGCGGGCGGGGGTCTGGTGGACGAGGCGGACAGATGCGGGGTAAAGGTCAGCTGCGTTTGACAGGCGGGGCCACTTTCAGACTATGAAGGCGTTGACAACTGTTACCTGTGTGGTTACATCCATGATTAAGACCTTTGCCCACAAAGGGCTTGAGGCGTTCTTTAACAC
>NZ_KE383875.1:0-2500 GCF_000422565.1 Desulfovibrio aminophilus DSM 12254
ATCGCAGTATCATTGGCGATGGAGGGCTTAACTGCCGAGTTCGGAAAGGGATCGGGTGTGTCCCCTCCTCCAAGGCCACCAAGACAAATATGGTTGGGCTTCTCCCGGGGTGGTGCGGTTCAGCGCGCCGATCCGGTTCATCAAAGCCCGAAACTATATTAGTTTCATAGGGGAGAGAGGATTTGGGTAAGCCTCACGATCTATTAGTACCGGTAAGCTGAACGCGTTGCCGCGCTTGCACATCCGGCCTATCAACCAGGTGGTCTTCCTGGGATCTTCAGCCGCCGAAGCGGAGGGAGAACTCATCTCGAGGCAGGCTTCCCGCTTAGATGCTTTCAGCGGTTATCCCTACCGGACATAGCTACCCTGCGATGCCACTGGCGTGACAACAGGTACACTAGTGGTCCGTCCACCCCGGTCCTCTCGTACTAGGGGTAGACCCTCTTCAATTCTCCTGCGCCCACAGTAGATAGGGACCAAACTGTCTCACGACGTTTTAAACCCAGCTCGCGTACCACTTTAAACGGCGAACAGCCGTACCCTTGGGACCTGCTTCAGCCCCAGGATGTGATGAGCCGACATCGAGGTGCCAAACCGCATCGTCGATGTGAACTCTTGGATGCGATCAGCCTGTTATCCCCGGCGTACCTTTTATCCTATGAGCGATGGCCCTTCCATTCGGGACCACCGGATCACTAAGACCGACTTTCGTCCCTGCTCGAGATGTCTCTCTCACAGTCAAGCTCCCTTATGCCTTTGCACTCAACGGCTGGTTTCCAATCAGCCTGAGGGAACCTTTGCAAGCCTCCGTTACATTTTGGGAGGCGACCGCCCCAGTCAAACTACCCACCAGGCACTGTCATCCGGCCGGATCACGGCGCGGACTTAGAATTCTAGGCTATCAAGGGTGGTATTTCAAGGTTGGCTCCGCCGATACTGGCGTACCGACTTCACAGCCTCCCACCTATCCTACACATGATAACCCAAAAGCCAATGCCAAGTTGTAGTAAAGGTGCACAGGGTCTTTCCGTCTAACTGCGGGTACCGGGCATTTTCACCCGGAATTCAATTTCACTGAGTCTCTGGTTGAGACAGCGGGGAGATCGTTACGCCATTCGTGCAGGTCGGAACTTACCCGACAAGGAATTTCGCTACCTTAGGACCGTTATAGTTACGGCCGCCGTTTACCGGGGCTTCGGTTTAAGGCTTCGCATTGCTGCTGACCTCACCCCTTAACCTTCCGGCACCGGGCAGGCGTCAGTCCGTATACGTCGTCTTACGACTTCGCACAGACCTGTGTTTTTAGTAAACAGTCGCCACCCCCGATTCTCTGCGGCTCACCCGGGCTACGAATGCTAGACTCTTCACCCAGGAAAGCACCCCTTATCGCGAACTTACGGGGTCATTTTGCCGAGTTCCTTAACCAGAGTTCTCTCAAGCGCCTTGGTCTGCTCGACCCGCCTACCTGTGTCGGTTTGCGGTACGGTTTGCATGCGATAAACTGAGGAGCTTTTCTTGGCAGCATGGGATCAATCGCTTCAGACGGTAATGTCACGGCATCACCTCTCGGCGTATGGGAATGCGGATTTGCCTACATCCCCCGCCTACGGGCTTGCACCAGGTATTCCAACACCTGGACGATCTACCCTCCTGCGTCCCTCCATCGCGCTCGCATACAAGTACAGGAATATTAACCTGTTTCCCATCAACTACGCCTTTCGGCCTCGTCTTAGGGACCGACTCACCCTGGGAAGATTAACTTTACCCAGGAAACCTTAGGCTTACGGCGAACGGGTTTTCCACCCGTTTTAACGTTACTCATGCCAGCATAATCACTTCCCGTTAGTCCAGCATGCCTTCCGGCACACCTTCATCCCATCCGGGAACGCTCCCCTACCGATCCGTACGAGACGGATCCCGAAGCTTCGGCGCCATGCTTAGCCCCGATACATTTTCGGCGCAACACCGCTAGGCCAGTGAGCTATTACGCTTTCTTTAAAGGATGGCTGCTTCTAAGCCAACCTCCTGGATGTCTAGGCAGCGTCACTACCTTTCCCACTGAGCATGGACTTTGAGGCCTTAGCTGTCGATCTGGGCTCTTTCCCTCTCGACTACGGGCCTTCGCACCCGCAGTCTGACTCCCGGACATCATTTTACGGCATTCGGAGTTTGATAGGGTTTGGTAATCTGGTGGGACCCCTAGCCCTGTCAGTGCTCTACCTCCGTAAAACTAATCCGAGGCTATACCTCAATATATTTCGGGGAGAACCAGCTATCACCGGGTTTGATTGGCCTTTCACCCCTATCCACAAGTCATCCGAGCAATTTTCAACTTACATCGGTTCGGTCCTCCACTCAGTTTTACCTGAGCTTCAACCTGCTCATGGATAGATCACCCGGCTTCGGGTCTAATCCGCAGTACTCGTCGCCCTATTCGGACTCGCTTTCGCTACGGCTCCGCTCACGCTTAACCTCGCACTACAGATTAACTCGCTGGCCC
>NZ_KE383875.1:7500-130645 GCF_000422565.1 Desulfovibrio aminophilus DSM 12254
GGCAACATGCACGCGGCCGTGACCTTCTACCAGTACGCCAAACAGTACGGCATCAAGCCGCTCATCGGCTGCGAGACCTACGTGGCCCAGGGCGCCTACACCGAAAAAACCGGCAAGCTCGGCAGCGCCTACCACCTCCTGCTCCTGGCCCAGAACGCCCAAGGCTACAAGAACCTCATCCGCCTTGTGTCCATGGCCAACATGGACGGCTTCTACTACAAGCCACGCGTGGACAAGGAGTTGTTGCGCCGCCACGGCGAGGGCATCATCGCCTGCTCGGCCTGCCTGGCCGGGGAAGTCTGCCGCAAGCTGCTCAACGAAGGCCTGGAGGCGGGCGTGGAGACGGCCCGGGAATACGCCGACATCTTTCCCGGCCGCTTCTACCTGGAGCTGCAGTCCAACGGTCTCAAGGAACAGGAGCAGGCCAACTCCATGCTCCTCCAGGTGGCCGAACGCACCGGCCTGCCGCTGGTGGCCACCAACGACTGCCACTACCTGGACCGCGCCGACGCCGAAGCCCACGACACGCTGTTGTGCATCCAGACCCAGGTGACCGTGGACCAGCAGAACCGCATGCGCATGGACACGGACCAGCTCTACTTCAAGCCCCCGGAGGAGATGGAGGCGTCCTTCGCCCATTGCCCCGAGGCTCTGGCCAACACAGCGCGCATCGCCGAGGCCTGCGAACTGGAGATCGAACTCGGCAAGCACGTCTTCCCGGTCTATACCCTGCCCGAGGGCCGGACCATCGTGGAGGAGTTCGAGCTGCTGGCCCGTGACGGCCTCACGAAGCGCCTGGCCCACCTGCCCTACCAAGTGGACGAGGCCGCCTACTGGGAACGCCTGGAGTACGAGATCGGGGTCATCAAGGAGATGGGCTTCCCGGCCTACTTCCTCATCGTCCAGGACTTCATCAACTGGGCCAAGGACAACCGCATCCCCGTGGGCCCGGGACGCGGCTCGGCCGCCGGTTCGCTGGTGGCATGGGCCCTGCGCATCACCAACCTCGATCCCCTGCCCTACGATCTGCTCTTCGAACGCTTCCTGAACGTGGAGCGCGTGAGCATGCCGGATATCGACGTGGACTTCTGCGAGCGCCGCCGCACCGAGGTCATCAAGTACGTCTCCGGCAAGTACGGCGAGGACCGCGTGGCCCAGATCACGACCTTCGGGACCATGAAGGCCAAGGCCGTGGTCCGCGACGTGGGCCGGGCCCTGGGGCTGACCTTCGCCGAGACGGACAAGATCGCCAAGCTCATCCCCGACGACCTGAAGATGACCATCGACAAGGCTCTGGACAAGGAACCCGAGTTGGTGGCCCTGGCCCATTCCAGCCCCCAGATGGAAAAGCTCGTGGACATCTCGCGGCGGCTGGAGGGGTTGTGCCGCCACGCCTCGACCCACGCCGCCGGGGTGGTCATCTCGGCCGGGCCCATGACCGACTACCTGCCGCTCTACCGGGGGAAGAAGGGCGAAGTCGTCACCCAGTACGACATGAAGCGGGTGGAGAAGGTCGGGCTGATCAAGTTCGACTTCCTGGGCCTGCGGACCATGACGGTCATCGAGGACTGTCTGGACATCATCCGCGAACAGGGCAAGCAGCCCCCGGACCTGGACACCCTGGCCCTCTCCGATCCCAAGACCTACGAGATCTTCGCCAGGGGCGACACCGACGGCGTGTTCCAGGTGGAGTCCTCGGGCATGCGGCGCTATCTGCGCATGCTCAAGCCGAACTGCTTCGAGGATCTCATCGCCATGCTCGCCCTCTACCGTCCGGGCCCGCTGGGCTCGGGCATGGTGGACGAATTCATCAAACGCAAGCACGGCGAAGTCGAGGTCACCTATCCGCATCCCAGCCTGGAAAGCGTGCTCAAACCGACCTACGGCGTCATCGTCTACCAGGAACAGGTCATGAGCACGGCCCGGGTCATCGCCAACTACTCCCTGGGCGCGGCCGACCTCCTGCGCCGGGCCATGGGCAAGAAGAACGCCGAGGAGATGGCCAAGCAGCGCAAGCGCTTCCTGGAGGGTTCTCGGGAGAACGGCATCGCGGACAAGACCGCCAACGAGATCTTCGACCTCATGGAGAAGTTCGCGGAGTACGGCTTCAACAAGTCCCACTCCGCGGCCTACGCGCTCATCTCCTACTTCACCGCCTACCTGAAGGCCTACTTCCCCGTGGAGTTCATGGCCTCGCTGATCAGCTCGGAACTGGCCGACACGGACAAGGTCTTCAAGTACATCAACACCTGCCGGGACATGGGCGTGAAGGTGCTGCCCCCGGACATCAACTCGGGCAGGCCGCGCTTCTCGGTGCATGACGGCGCCGTGGTCTTCGGGCTTTCGGGCATCAAGAACGTGGGCGAGGAGGCCGTGCTGGAGATCGTGGAGGAGCGCGAGCGGAACGGCCCCTACACGGACCTCGTGGACCTCTGCCGCCGGGTGAATCTGCGGCGCGTGACCAAGCGCATGCTGGAATACCTCATCAAGGCCGGGGCCATGGACTGCTTCGGCTGTTCCCGGGCCGGACTCCTGGCCGGGCTGGACAAGGCCCACGCCCTGGGTCAGCGCCAGGCCAAGGAGAAGCAAAGCGGCATGATCTCCATGCTGGACATGCTCGGCGGGCCGGACAAAGGCGCGGGCAACGGGCTGCCCGTGAACATCGAGGAATTCCACGCCGAGGAGTGGCCCGACGAGGAGAAGCTCCGGTTGGAGAAGGAGGCCCTGGGCTTCTTCCTCTCCAGCCACCCGCTCCTGGGCTGGCGGCACGAGCTGGCCCGCCTGCGCCTGAACACCCTGGACGAGTGCCGGGAGCTGGCCAACGGCTCGGAGGTGCGCCTGGCCCTGCTGTTCACCTCGGTGAAGGAATACGTGACCAAGAAGGGCGACAAGATGGCCTTCGTGGGCGCGGAAGACCTCACGGCCACCGGCGAGGTCACGCTGCTGCCCAACGTCTATCTGCCCGCCCGCGAACTCATCGCCCAGGACCAGCCCCTGCTGGTGAGCGGACGCATCGACCTGCGCGAGGAGCCCGGCCAGGACGACGAAGGCCCGCGCCAAGCCAAGATCCTGGCCGAGAGCGTCTCGCTCCTCTCCGGAGCCGTGGCCGGCAACACTGAGCCGGTCTATCTCCAGGTGCCCTCGGAGCTCTGCCTCGATGAGCACCTGAACCGGCTCAAGGAACTCCTGTCCCGACACAGGGGCGACGCCCCGGTCTACGTCCAGGTGGGGCTCAAGGACAGCGTCTGCACCCTCCAGCTCTCGCCCCAGTTCGGCGTGGCCCCGAATCCCGAGTTCTGGAAGCAGCTCGACAAATGGCGCGGCCCGCTCACGGCCGGAAACTAGGAGGCAGTCATGGAATACCTCGCCGGAATCGGCATCCTGGCCTGGGCCGTGCTCATGGTGGTGGTCGTCTGCGTCAGCATCGCGCCGCTCATCATCTGGCGCAACACGAACCGCGCCAACCGCATCCTGGAGGAACTCCTGGAGGAGACCCGGCGGAGCAACCGGCTCCTGGGTGAGCTGGAACGCCGCCAGGCCGCGGAAAAACACGACTTCGAACTCTCGTGAGGCGGGACATGGCCGGGAAATGGCGTCTGACGGTGACTTCCGATTTCAGCTCCGCGCACCAGCTGCGCAACTACCGCGGCAAGTGCGAGAACATGCACGGCCACAACTTCGGCGTGGAACTCTGCGTGGAGGGCGACCGGCTCACCCCGGACACCGAACTCCTCGTGGACTTCAAGGTTCTCAAGCAGGCCCTGAAGCAGGTTCTGGACGGCCTGGATCACAGGCACCTGAACGAGGTGCCGCCCTTCGACCGCCTGAACCCCTCCAGCGAGAACCTGGCCCGGCACATCTACACGGCAGTTGCCGCGCTGCTGGCGGACCAGCCCGTACGCGTGGTCCACGTCTCGGTGTCGGAAAAGGACTCCTCCAAAGCCACCTACCGCGAGGACTGACCATGCGCCTTCTGCTCCAGCGCGTGACGCGCGCCGAAGTCCGCGGCGAGGGAGAGGTTCTGGGCAGCATCGGCACGGGCCTGCTCGTGCTGGCGGGCTTCGGCAAGGACGACGGCCCGGACCTGCCCGGCTCCCGCGCCTGGACCACGCTCCTGAACAAGGTCGTGGACCTGCGCATCTTTCCCGACGCCGAGGGCCGCTTCAACCTGAGCCTCAAGGACATCGCCGGCGACCTGCTCCTGGTCTCGCAGTTCACGCTCTACGCCGATTGCCGCCGGGGCCGCCGTCCCTCGTTCTCGGACGCGGCCGAACCCGAGATCGCCTCCCGGCTCTTCGACCGCCTGGTGCGCGACCTGATGCCCCTGGCGCCGGGCCAGATGGCCACCGGTTCCTTCGGCGCGGACATGCTCCTGGACTTCGTCAACTGGGGCCCGGTGACCATCCTTTTGGACTCCGCCGACTTCGCCTGAGTCCTTTCGCGGCATGAAAAAAGAAAGGCGGGCTCCCGGGAGCCCGCCTTTTTCGTGCGACGTCGCGGGAGAGGACGCTGCCGCGACTCGCTAGAAACTGACCCTCCAGGTGGCGGTGACGGCGGCCCCGGGCTGGCGGATGACCAGACCGCGCGAGGTGGCCTGGTAGTTGTTGTAGACCTCGTTGAAGAGGTTGGTCCCGGCCAGGACGATCTGGTTCTTCAGTCCGTCGAGATGGAAATCGTAGCCCGCGCGGGCGTTGACGATCTCCCAGGCATCGGTGGGCAAGGCCCCGTCGGGCACGTGGGTCTGCTCGGCGGCCCACTCGCACTCCAGTTCCCACCAGAAGGCCCCGGTCAGGTGGTTGCGCACGCCCAGCAGGCCGTTGAGCGGGGAAACGTTGCGCAGCGGCTGGCCGTTCTTCACGTCCTCGCCGTCGGCGTAGGCGATGTTGCCGTAGGCGGTCCAATCCGTGACGAAATCCCACTCCAGGGACTGCTCCACGCCGTAGATCTCGGCCCGGCCCACGTTGGCCATGCGGTAGGTGGTGGCGTTGACGTACTGGGCGTTGATCATGTCCTCGATGAAGTTGGCGTAGAACGAGGTCGTGGCCCGCAGCGTCGGCCCGGTGTAGTGGAAGCCCTGCTCGAAGAAGAACGAACGTTCGGGGTCCAGGTCCGGGTCGCCCAGCTCCTTGATGCCGCCGGTGAGGTTGATGTCCTTGAACAGCTCCAGGATGTTCGGCGTGCGGTAACTGGCCGCCGCCAGGGAGGTCAGGCTCCAGCGCTCCGTGGCCTGGAAGGTCAGGCCGGCGTGCCCGCCCCAGCTGAAGTCCTCGCGCGTCCCCGCCTCCACGGTCTGGTTGGCCGTGACGTTGCCCGCGTTGGAGATGGAAACCCAGTCGCCCCGGCCGCCGAGATTCAGGGTCCAGCGCTCGGCCAGTGCCCAGTCGTCCTCCAGGAACAGGCCGCCGGAGAACTGGTTCGCGTCCGGCGTGGGATGGTCCGTGCCGATGAGCACGCCCGCCGGATTGTAGCGGTCGCGCTTGGAGGTCATGTACCAGTTCCAGGCGTCCAGTCCGGCGGTCAGGGTGTGGTCGCCCAGGCCGAGCACGTTGGTCCACTTGCTGCCCACGGTCTCGTGGTCCGCCGAGGGCTTGGCCATGGCCCCGTTCACCTGGTTGATGCGCGGGTTGCGGGTGATGAGCTGGTAGTAGAGCTCGAACCGCGATTCCTTGATCGGCCCGTCCTCGGGCTTGATGGTGTGCACTGTCTGGAACAGGGACCGGTCGTTGGAGCCCAGGGTCAGCTTGGCCGCGCTGGAGGACGGCAGCGGCGGGCTCGATCCGCCGGGCACGCCGATGTCCTCGCCTTCCACGCGCTGGAACTGCACTTCCGTCACCGCGCCGGAATCCCAACGGTAGCCCGTTGCGGCCTTGCCGTAGAAGTCGCGGTACTGGCTGTTGGGCGTCAGGTCGCCCCCGCCGTCGTAAAAGCTCTGATACTCGCGCCAGGAGCCCGAGCCGTAGACCCAAAGGTTCTTGGAGTTGTAAGAGAGGTTGCCGTAGCCGCCAGCTCCCACCGGGTTGGAGCCCGTGGTTCCGGCCAGACCACCGTGCCATTCCGGAACCTCGCCCTCGGCGAAGCGACCCTTCTTGGTGATCACGTTGACCACGCCGCCGATGGAGCCCGAGCCGTAGAGCGTGCTCACCGGGCCCTTCAATATCTCGATGCTCTCCACGTCCTCCGGGTTCACCAGTCCGAAGCGGCCGTTGATGTCCGTGGTGGTGTTCACCCGGCAGCCGTCGATGAGGAAGACCACCGAGTCCCGGGACAGGCCCCGGATGCTCACGTCCGCGCCCCAGGGCGAGTCGGCCGAGACGTCCACGCCCGGAGCCCGCGCGGCCATGTCCGAGATGTTCACCGGCTGGATCTCCTCGATCTCCTCGGCGTCCATGACCTCCACTCCGCCCGGCGTCCGGCTGATCGGCGTGGGCACGGCCCGGGCCGTCACCGTCACCTCTTCCAAGGCATAGGGGTTCGAGCGTTCCTGGGCCGAACACGGAGAGACGGCCAGGGCCGCCATGAAAACAAGCGTGGTATATGTGAAAAGTATCCGTTTCATGGCTCGTCTCAAAACAAGAAGGACTTGACCTGCACGCCCCGGATCATGCCCAGTTTGCCGGTCAGGGCCCCCAGATCGTTGGTCGAGGCGTCGATGATCACGGCGATGACGCTCACGCCGCGCTCCTGATACGGCAACCCGGTGCGGGCCACGATCATGTCGCCATAGCGTCCCAATATCTCGTTGACCTTTAAGGCCGAGGACCGCCGGTCGGCAATGGAAATGCCGACAAGTCCCAGCCGCCGTCCCTCCGTGCTCCCCTCCATGCCGACACCTCCGCGAAGCGCGCCGCTGGCCGATGCGCTGCATTCGTGTTACTAAAATAAAAATAGTGACACGAGACTCGTAGCCTCTCTTTTCAATTCCGTCAACCTCATTCTCCACAGCAGGTGGTTCTTGTTGCAGACATGCGTGTGCCGATAAAACTGAAGCAGCGCTTTTCTGTTTGAAATATTCGCACGAAAAGCATATTAATAAAAATTAAATATACACACCGCCGCGCCAGGATCGAGTGTTCAGCGCGGCGTTTCGTGGAGGAACCATGCCGCGAACTCTCGCCCCGACCCTGGCCGCCCTGTTCCTGCTCCTGTCCGCCGTCCGGCCGGTCCCGGCCCAGGAGCTGCCCCGCGTGCTCATCCAGCAGGGGGAACGCTACCTGGCCATGGGCAAGCTGGACGCGGCCATCGCCAGTTATTCCAAGGTGATCGCCTGCTGCGACCGGACCCCCGAGGGCGCCGAGGCCCACAACGACATCGGCGTGGCCTACGCCCGCAAGGGCGACCTTGACCGGGCCATCCAGGAATACGAGACCGCCCTGACCATCAACGGCTACCCCCTGGCCTCCTTCAACCTGGGCAAGGCCTGGCGCGGCAGGTACGAACAGACCGGCGACCCGGTTTACCGGCGCAAGGCCCTGGAATGCTTCCGGGCCTTCGCCCTGTATCTGCGCAAGGGGGAGTCCCTGCCGCCCGTGGTGAGCTGGCAGCGGGAGGAGATCGAGGAGTATCTGGCGGAAGCCGAGCGCACCCTCGCGGAATGAACGACGCCGCCCGGCGGGAGAAATGCAGCCCTCTGGTTCAGACCAACCCTTCCCTCAGGCCGCACGGAGGTGTTTCTCGCGGGGGGACTAGACCTTCAGCTTGATGCCCTTGGCCTTGGCGGCCTTCACGCCCGCGCTGCGGTCCACATAATGGGTGTGCAGCAGTTCGTGGGACTTGTGACCGCAGGGACCGTCGGCCAGGAAGCCGTCCTTGGCGTAGATCTTCTGGATCATGGGGTTGTCCTGGGATTTGCGGAGCTTGTAGATCTTGGCGTTGGCGTCCGCGCCGTAGACCGAGGTCTGACGCTTGGCCACGAAGTCCATGGCCGCCGCGGCGGCGTCCCTGACGAAGTTGAAGCCCACCAGGGCCACGGCCGTGGTGGCGCCGGCGAACTTCAGGAAGTTCCGGCGGGTGATGTCCAGTGCCTTGTTCATGTCGTCCTCCTGCCTACCCGTTGTTCTTCCCGCTGAAACGGGTCTTCAGTTCCGCGAACAGCTTGGACCCGCACTCGGCCACGCGGAGATTCGGGTCCAGGGGCTGGCCGCCGCCGTTCACGCAGCCGCCGGGGCAGGTCATGATCTCGATGAAGTGGTACGGGGACTTGCCCGCCTTGACTTCCTCACAGAGCTTGGCCGCGTTCTGCAGCCCGCTGGCCACGGCCACGCGCACCTCGCCGAACTTGGGCACGTTCACCGCCGCCGTCTTGATGCCCTCATGAGCGCGCACGGCCTTGATGTCCGGGTTCTTCAGCTTCTCGCCGGAGAGCACCTCGTAAGCCAAGCGCAGGGCCGCCTCCATGACGCCGCCGCTGGTGGCGAAGATGGTGGCCGCGCCGGTGGACTCGCCGAGGACCGGCTCGGGAGCCTCGTCCTTGAGCTTGGCGAAGTTGATGCCCGCCTTCTTGATCATGTACGCCAGCTCGCGGGTGGTGATGGTGGCGTCGATGTCGCGGTAGCCGCTGGCCGCCAGTTCGGGACGCAATCCCTCATATTTCTTGGCGATGCAGGGCATGATCGAAACCGTGTACATTTTCTTGGCGTCGGTCTTGGTCTGCTGCGCGCCGTAGGTCTTGGACAGGGAGCCGAGCATCCCGATGGGCGACTTGCAGGTGGACAGGTGCGGCAGCAGTTCGGGGTAGAAGCTCTCGATGAACTTCACCCAGCCCGGGCAGCAGGACGTGAACTGCGGCAGGGGGTAATGATGGTCGGGCTTGCTGATGCGGTTGATCAGCTCCGTGCCCTCTTCCATGATCGTCAGGTCGGCGGTGTACTCGTTGTCCCAGACATGGTCGAAACCGAGCTTGCGCAGGGCCGCGTGCATCTTGCCGCCGACATAGGTTCCGGCGGGCATGCCGAAGGCCTCGCCGAGGCCGTAGCGCACGGCCGGGGCGGGCATGGACACGACCACCGTGTCCGGATCCTGGAGCGCCTTGAACACGTCGTCCACGAAGGAGACTTCCTCGTAGATGGCGCCGTAGGGGCAGTTCACCAGGCACTGGCCGCAGTTGATGCACACGGCCGGATCCAGAACCTTGCGCTTCTCGTCCGGGCCGAAGGCCTGAATCGCGCCGGTGGGGCAGACCTCGTCGCAGGTGCCGCAGGCCTGGCATTTGGCCGCGTCCACCTGGACCATCGAAAACGCGTTGGGGTCGGCGTTCTTCGGGGCCGTCCCCTTCATCAAGACCTTTTCCATTTCCAGCATGATCGCTCCTCCTTACTGAGCATTCACGTGGTTGCCGAATCCTCCTGTGCTCGAAAAACACCCCCTGGATATTACTAAAATTAAAATCGTATCACATGGTGTGTATAATTTTAAAAAAAGTACCGTGTCAAGGGCGTCCGGCGTTTTTCGCGACGATTCCGCGCTTCCGTTCCATGCCGCGCGTGGACATTCCCGGCCCGGGACGATACATGCCGCACATGGTCCAGCCGCCGGAGATCACCCACAAGCCCCGTGTCCTGCTCCTCACCAGCCTCTATTTTCTCATGGGCGAGGTGGTCGCGGCTCTGACCCGTCTGGGCGTGCCGCACCGGCTCCTGGACTTGGGCGGCAAGGAGATGGACCGGGATCTCTTCGTGGACCGCGTACGCGAGGCCGTGGCCGGATTCCGGCCGGATTTCCTGCTCACCGTGAATCACCTGGGCGTGGACCGCGAGGGCGTGCTCCTGGACCTCCTGGAGCCCGACGGCCTGCCCCTGGCCTCCTGGTTCGTGGACAACCCCTTCCTCATCCTGCCGCTTTACCCCCGACGCCACCTGGAGCGCACGGCCTTGTTCACCTGGGACGCGGACAACGTGGAGGCCTTGCGCGGCTTCGGTTTCCCGCACGTCTCCTGGCTGCCCCTGGGCGCGGACCCGGAGCGCTTCCGACCCGGGGCCCCGGGTCGCGACGCCTGGAACGCGCCGGTGTCCTTCGTGGGCAACTCCATGCTGGCCAAGGTGGCCGGGCGGCTGGCGGCGTCGGACCCGCCGCCGGAACTGGCGGCCCGGGCCGAGGAAGTGGCGCGCGCCTTCGGAGCGAGTGACGAGCCCTCGGCCGCGCGCTTTCTGCGCGACCGCTTCCCGGACCTCTGGCCTCTGTTCCTGGGCCTGCGTTCGCCCGTGCGCATGCTGGCCTTCGAGACCTATCTCACCTGGCTTTCCACCCGCGACTACCGGCTGTCCTGCGTGCGCGGGCTGCTGCCTTTCGAACCGCTCATCGCGGGCGACCCGGGCTGGTTCGAGCTGCTGCCCCCGGGCGGCTGGCGGCACCATCCCGAGCTGTCCTATTACGACGACCTGCCGGGCTTCTACCCGCGCGCGGCGATCAACTTCAATTGCACGAGCCTCCAGATGAAGGGGGCGGTGAACCAACGGGTCTTCGACGTGCCCGCCTCGGGCGCGTTCCTGCTCACGGACCGCCGCCGCCAGATGGAGCGGCTCTTCGAGCCGAACCGGGAAATGGCGATGTACGACAGGCCGGAAGATGTGTCCGACCAGATTCGGCGTTGGCTGGATGACCCGGCGGGCCGGGCGCGACTGGCCGAGGCCGGACGGCGGCGCGTCCTGGCCGAGCACACCTACGACCACCGTCTGGCCGCCCTGCTGCGGACCATGCGCCGGACCTTCGGGGCGCGGCCGTGAAGCCCATCCTCGTGCTCCAGCGCCGCCGCATGGGCGACCTGATCCTCTCCTTTCCGCTGTTTCTCTGGCTGCGGCGGGTCTTCCCCGGCCACCCTATCCAGGTGGCCGCCGAGGAGCATTTCTTCCGCCCGCTGGCGCTTCTCTCGCCCCAGGTCTCTTACGTGCCATGGTCCGGGACCGAGGCTTTGCTCCGCCAGGACTACCGCCTCGTGCTCAACCTGAGCGCCGGGGATCAGGCCGACGAACTGGCCGGACAGGCGCGGGCCGAGGAAAAACTCGGCCCCGTGCTGGAAAACGGCGCGCGCCGGGTGCATGGCCGCTGGCAGCTCTACCGCCAGAGCCTGATCCAGAACAACCGTTACAACCGTTTTCACTGGGCCGAGCTGAACGCCCTGGACGTGGTTCCCCTGGCCGAGTTGCGGGGCACGGCCTTCGCCGAGCCCCGGCGCCTGCCGCCCGACGTGGTCCGGGTGGGGCTCTTCCTCGGGGCCAGCGACCCCTCCAAGCGCCCGGGGCCCGCGTTCTGGGCCGAACTGGCCCGGGCGCTCCTGGACCGGGGCCTGCGCCCGGCCCTGCTGGGCGGGCCGGCGGAACGCGCGCTGGGAGCCGAGGTCAAGCGGATCGCCGCCGCCCCGGTGCTCGACCTCTGCGGCAGGCTGGGCCTGAAGGAGCTGGCCGCCGCCGGGCAGACCTTCCAACTCCTGGTGACCCCGGACACCGGCCCCATGCACCTGGCGGCCTGGACAGGCCTGCGCGTGCTCAATCTCTCCATGGGCAACGTCAACCCCTGGGAGACCGGACCCTACCAGCCCGGGCATCTCGTACTCCGGCCCACGGCCAGTTGCGCCCAGGGCTGCTGGTCCTGCACCCGGGGCGGAACGCGCTGCCACGCGGCCTTCTCGGCCCGACGGACGGCCTCCCTGGTCCATTCCATGCTCAGCGGCCCGGACGAACGCCTGGAACGCCTGACTCCGCCGGGCCTGGCCCTGTCGCGCTCGGACCGGGGCCCCTCCGGCCTGTACCGGCTGACCCGCCTGGACCGGCGCCCCCCCGGGGCCCACCGCCTCCTGTCCCGCTTCTGGCAGGCCTACTTCGGCCGACGCTTCGGGCTCTGGGACGAGAGGACGCCCCGATCGACCTGGGCCGAGCTGGCGGCCACCCAACCCCGTCTGGCCGAAGCCTTCACCGACCGCCTCCCCGACCTGGGGCGGGGCCTACGGATCGGTCTGACCCGGGGCAGCCTGGAAAACTCCTTCTGGACCGGCGCACCGCTCATGCTCCGGCCGCTCACCGGCTACCTCCTGCCCCTGCTCCAAAACCGCGACTTCAGCGCCCCGGCCTGGGCCGAGTCCCTGGACTGGCTGGAGGACCTTCTGGCCCTCACGCGCTGACCCCGGCGGAAAAAACTGCCCGGAGCCGCCGCGACGCGTTTTCACAACACTTTTGAATAACTTGTTTTTTCCTTTGGAACGGGTTTTGTATGAAGGCCCGCAGAGGAAAAAGCGATGCAGATTCTTCCCGATATTCCGACCGCCGGTCAGAGCACCGACCCCCTCCAGTTTTCCAACGGGCTGTCCACCTATGAGGGATCCTCGCGGTCGGGAGGCTTCTCCGACTTCATGAGCATGTACTCGACCCTGGACCAGCAGCAGACCACGACCTCCGCCTCCTCCCTTTCCTCGGAAGCCCGGACCCGGATCGAGAACCGCCGCGCCGCGTTGCGCGAGGAAGCCGAAACGGCCGCGAGAGAGGTGCGCGACGGCCTGACCGGCGCGACCCGGACGGCGAACCCGGCGGACCTGAGCCCCAAGGAGGTCGCCAACGGTCTCACCAAGCACGTCAGCCTGGGCCTGCAGAGCATGAAGCTCTCCCGCGACGACCTGGACGCCATGCGCAACGGCCTGAAGACCTACGGCCTTTCAGCCTCCGAGCTGTTGGATTTCGAGAACCAGGTCGGCTCCTCCGAAGGGCTCACCTGGGGCCGCTTCGTCAGCGCCCTGTCCGAAAAGATGCGCCAGTCCAAGAAGGCGCTCCAACTCTCCTCCGAGGAGGTCCAGGAGCTGCAATCCTTCTTCCAGAAGATCGGCTTCAATCCGGCCGAGGCCCAGGGGCTGGTGCAGAACCTCTCCCAGGGCGACGCGTCCAAGGTTCTCCTCTCGGTCCAGTCCCGGCTGGAGAGCCAGAACCAGGACCGGGGCCTTTCCCTCACCGCGCGCGAGCTGACCACGTACATGAATGCCCTGGCCCAGGCGGCCAAGGGCGCGTCCGCCGCCACCCGGAACCTGTCCGGCGGCATCTCGGGCCAGTTGGCCCAGATGGCTGAGCAGTTGGCCTCCGGCCCCGGCACCACGCGCGGCCTGCGCGAACTCCTGGGGCGGTTCCAGGGCGAAATGGCCCAGCTGACCCAGAATCAGGCCGAAAAGGACCAGAGTCTGGTCAAGCTGGTGGGCGACACCCTGGAGAAGTCCGCCCGGCGGGAAAAGCTCTGGAGCAAGGGCGACCGCCAGGCCCAGAACCAGGAGACCATGCTCCGCAGCGAACGCGGCGTCTCATCGGACATCAAGAACTTCGGCCGTCGCCTGCGCGAGGATGCCGAGGACGCGGTCAATGCCGCCAAGAACGCCTGGCGCCGCCAGGCCGAAAATTCCGAACAGGAACTGGGGCGGCCGATCAACGGCAAGTCTTCGGAACAACGCGACCCCGTCGCGGAACTGCGGGACGCCGCGCGCCCGGTCTTCAAGACCGGGGCCGAGACCACCGACCGGCAGGCCGAGGGCAAGTCCAAGTCCGAACAAGGCTCCGGCGGGAACTCGGCCTGGAAGGAATTCTTCGGCAAACTCAAGACCGAATCCGGACAGGAGACGGCCCGCCTGGAGAACGCCAAGACCCAGATCAACGAGTTCGCCCTGGCCGACTCCCCCCGGCAAACGACGACCGCGCCGACCGTTCCGCAGAGCGTGAACACCGCCGCGACCCGCCAGATGCTCACCCAGGTCCAGAACGGCGTGCTCACCAACCTGGGCCAGGGCCGGACCCAGCTCACACTCCAGTTGCAGCCCGAAAACCTGGGCACCCTGTCGGTCATGCTTCAGGTCAAGAACAAGGAAGTGCAGGCGGTCATCCGGGCCGACAACCACGAAACCGGCAAACTGCTCGCCGCCAACCTGGAATCCCTGCGCCAGTCCCTCGAAGAGCAAGGACTCAAGGTGGCCCGCATGGAAGTGCAGACAGGCCTCTCCGGCAACCAGGAACATGCCGCTTGGCTTGGACAGGAACAGCACAACCAGGCCCGGGAGCAGCGCGAGGCCCTGGCGGGCATGAAGTGGCGCGCGCATATCGCGGACGGGGACGATGTCGGCTTGGCACGGGACGTGCTTTCCTCCGAACGGCAGGCAAGTCTTGCCGACCGGGGATTGCACCTCATCGCCTAAGGAGACGCGGCATGAGCACCGAATACTATTCCGCAGCCAGCAGCCTTCTCTCGGGAGCCTCGACCCAGCAGGCCGCCAGCAACGAAGTCACCCACAAGAGCAGCATGGATCAGGACACCTTCATGAAGATCCTGATCGCCCAGCTGACCCACCAGGATCCCATGAACCCCATGGACGACAAAGAGATGACCTCGCAGTTGGCGCAGTTCTCCAGCCTGGAACAGTTGACGAACATCAACAAGGGCATCCAGAGCCTGGTGGACGCCAACAGCCAGAAGGATCTCTACTCGGCCACGAATTTCATCGGCCAGAGCATCAAGGCCAAGGGCTACACCGTGACCAAGGACGGCAGCACCATCAGCTCCATCAACTATGGGATGGGCGAGGCCGTCAGCAACCTCATGGTGAACGTCTACGACTCCGAGGGCAACATCGTGCGCAGCGAAACGCTCGGCGCACGCGAGGCCGGCACCTACACCTACACTTGGGACGGCAAGAATTCCGCCGGCACCACCGTGCCCGACGGCACCTACACGGTGGGTATGATCGGCGAGGATTCCGATGGGGCCAAGGTTCTCATCCAGACCGAGGTCTCGGGCGTGGTCTCCGGCGTGATCAACTCCGGCGGCGAACTGTACCTGACCCTCAAGGACGGCCGCACGGTGAACTACAAGAACATCACCGAGATCACCAGTCCCAACAGCACGTCGGACGAGAAGTCGAGCTAGGTCCGCGCGGACAACGACACGAAACGGGTTTCGCCGCATTCATAAGGAGGTCTGTCATGGGTTTGAGTTCATCCCTCTACGCCGGAATTTCCGGCCTGTCGGTGCACAGTGAGCAGCTGACGGTCATCAGCAACAACCTCGCCAACGTGAACACCGTGGGCTACAAGGGCGCGCGCATGGACTTCGAGGACGTCATGAGCCAGGACTACCCCACGGCCTCGGGCATCGCCCAGATCGGCCGAGGCGTCCGCGTGGCCTCGATATTCAACGACTTCGGCCAGGGCGCCTTCTCCACCACGTCCGAGTCCACCGACATGGCCATCAGCGGCAACGGCTTCTTCGTCGTCAAGGTCAAGGACTCCGAGAGCCAGTACTACACCCGCGCGGGCAACTTCCGCTTCGACTCCGACGGCTACCTGGTGGATCCCCACGGCTACGTGCTGCAGGGCTGGGCCATGGAGCAGACGACGACCTCCACCGCCGCGGTGAGCACCACGGACTCCAGCAACAGGCGGCGCATCGTGGGCGTGCCCACGGACATCCGGCTGGAAAACTTCCAGTCGCCGCCCAAGGTCACGAGCAACATCAACATCGTGACCAACCTGGACCCCAAGGCCACCAGCGCCTCCAACTCGACCACGAATCCCTACTTCGCCATGTTCGAGAACTGGGACGGCACCGAGGCCACGCCCCTGGACGAGGGGCTCTATTCCTACTCGACCTCCATCAAGGTCTACGACCAGATCGGCGCGGCCCACACCGTGACGGTGTACTTCGATCAAGTCACGCTCTCCGACGCGGGCGGCTACTCGGTCTGGGAATACATGGTCACGACCCAGCCCGGCGAGGACGGCCGCATCCTGGGCTCCTCGCGCATCGGCGACACCTCGGCGGCCGGCGTGATGATGGTCGGCACACTGACCTTCCGCACCGGCCAGTTGGTGAACCAAAGCGCCTTCACCCTGAAGAGCGACGCGGGCGGCAACGTCAAGGATCTGAGCGCCTGGACCCTGGCCTCCTTCTCCACTGGAGGCTACCCGGTCTTCACCCCGAACTTCCTCTCCCAGTCCAACGCCAGTCTAGACAACGCGGTGAACGCACTGCCCATCGAGATGAACTTCGGGCTGCGCAACACGGATCTGACCAGCAACGGCGGCGGCGCCATCACCCGGGGCTGGTCCAGCGTCGGCGGCCTGGCCACCAACGCCGCGGCGGTGGGCAACGACATCACCCATATCAACCGCCTGCCAACGGCCAAAGACCCGAACATCAGCGCCCTGGCCACCCAAAGCTACGACACGGGCGGCTCGTCCACCCTGTTCCAGAGCCAGAACGGCTACACGGCGGGCGTACTCCTGAACGTCTCGGTCAGCCGCGACGGCGTCCTCTCCGGACAGTACTCCAACGGCCAGACCCTGGAACTCTACTCCCTGACCCTGGCCACCTTCACCAACCAGTGGGGCCTGCGGCGGGAAGGCGGCAACCTCTTCTCCGAAACCCTGGACTCCGGCCCGGCCCTCACCGGTCAGGCGGGCACCACAGGCAAGGGGACCGTGGACGGAAACTCCCTGGAGCTGTCCAACGTGGACATGGCCACGGAGTTCGTGAACATGATCACCTCCCAGCGCGGCTTCCAGGCCAACACCAAGGTGATCACCACGACCGACAGCCTCCTCGGCGAAGTCATAGCCATGAAGCGCTAGCCCCGAAACCCAGGCTGGCGACTCCTGAATCGGCGGCCGCCGAAGCCCGACAAGGGCCCGGCGGCGCGAAACCCCGGCGAGACGGCCCGGACCGGATTGACCCCCCGGCCCGGGCCGCTCCTCTTTTCCATCCCGTCCCTTGAGGCGCAACGACTTGCGCCGTACCGCACCGCGATCCCTCGGAATTTTTTGACGGTTCCCTGACGCCCGGGAGGGGGAAAAACCTGCCGCGAAGGGCTTCCAGCGCCATCTCTAGACTTTATTGAATGCGATAATATCTCTATTTTATTAATATTATATTAGTTGGCACTTTCATTGCTTAATGCCCGCAAAAGGAATTGCAGCCCCAACAAGGAGGTTTCCCATGTCCCTGGTCATCAACCACAACCTGATGGCGATGAACGCCGCCCGGAACCTGGGCCAGGCCTACGGCCAGCTCAGCGTCTCCACCCGGCGTCTGTCCTCGGGCCTGCGCGTGGGCACCGCCGCCGACGACGCCGCGGGCCTGGCCATCCGCGAGCTCATGCGCGCGGACATCAGCTCCCTGCAGCAGGGCGTGCGCAACGCCAACGACGCCATCTCGCTCATCCAGACCGCCGACGGCGCGCTCCAGGTGGTGGACGAGAAGCTCATCCGCATGAAGGAGCTGGCGTTGCAGGCCGCCACCGGCACCTACAACTCCGACCAGCGCCTGATCATCGACTCCGAGTACCAGGCCATGGCCTCGGAAATCACGCGAATCGCCAACGCCACCGACTTCAACGGCATCTATCTGCTCAACGGCAACCTGTCCGGCGCCATGAGCACGCACAACGGTCACGGCCTGGATTCCACCGGCCCGCTGAAGATCCACTTCGGCACCGGCAACGACTCCGCCGAGGACTACTACTACATCGCCGTCGGCGCGGCCACGGCCTCGGCCCTCGGCCTCGGCCACTCCTCGGCGGCCAAGACCGGCACCGGCGACGCCGTCAACGCGGGCAAGTCCATCTCCACCCAGGGCTTGGCCCAGGCCGCCCTGGAGGCCATCAACCAAGCCATCATCTCCAAGGACAAGATCCGCGCGAACCTCGGTTCCATGCAGAACCGCCTGGAAAACACCATCACCAACCTGACCATCCAGGGCGAAAACCTGCAGGCCGCCGAATCCCGCATCTCGGACGTGGACGTGGCCAACGAGATGACCGAATTCACCCGCCAGCAGATCCTCTCGCAGTCGGCCGTGGCCATGCTGGCCCAGGCCAACTCCCTGCCGAAGATGGCCCTGCAGCTCATCAGCGGTTGATCGCCGCCCGCAACGAACGGAAAAACGCCCCGGGTTCCCGCACCCGGGGCGTTTTTTTTCGTTTGAGACGGTAATGCGGACGCTCAATCCAGGCCCTGGGCGGCGAGGTGTTCCAGGGCGGCCTGGGCCGCGGCCTGTTCGGCCTTCTTCAGACTCCCGCCCGTGGAGGTGAAGGCGAGATCCCCGGGGAGCCGCAGCGTGACCTCGAAGATCTTCTCGTGCTCCGGGCCGGATGCTCCGGACAGAACATAGCGCGGACGCTCCCGGAAATGTCGCTGGGTCACTTCCTGCAAACGGCTCTTGTGATCCTTGGGGTCGGCGCAGTCCGCGTCGTCCGGCCACTTGTCCTCCAGCAGGCCGAGGATGCAGGCCCGAGCCGCCTCGAATCCAGCGTCCAGGAACACGGCTCCGAACAAGGCCTCCAGCGCGTCCGCCAGCAGCGCCTCCCGGTTTCGGCCGCCCTGGCTCTCCTCGCCGCGCCCCAGGCGCAGGCAGACGTCCAGGGAGATGCCCCGGGCCAGACGAGCCAAGCTCTTCTCCTTGACCAGCTTGGCCCGGATCTTTGTCAGCCGCCCCTCGTCGGCCTCCGGGTAGCGCCGGAAGCACTCCGCCGAGACGCACAGCTCCAACACGGCGTCGCCCAGAAATTCCAGGCGTTCATTGTCCGGGACGGCCTGCTCCTGCTCGTTCGCGTAGGAACTGTGGGTCACCGCCTCCCGCAAGAGCTTGACTTGCCCGAAACGATGATGGATACGTTCTTGAAGTTGCTCGAAAACCTCATCCATTGAGCGCTCCGCCGGGTCGCAATGCATTCCGATGCCCCCCTCAAGGCCCTGTTCGAGCCTCGGTCCGTGGTGGTAGTGGGGGCTTCCCGCCACCCCGGCAAGGTCGGACACACGGTCCTGTCGAACCTCGTCTCCTCCGGGTATACGGGGAAAATCCTGCCCGTCAACCCGGCGGGCGGAGACCTCCTCGGCCTGCCGGTGCTGCGCGACGTGTCCGAACTGCCCGACGGTCCGGACCTGGCCGTGATCTGCCTGCCCCGCGAAAAAGTCCGCCCCGTGCTGGAGGCCCTGGCCGCCAAGTCGTTGCGCGCGGCCATCGTGCTCGCCGCCGGTTTCAAGGAAACCGGCAAGGACGGCTGGCGGCTGGAAGAGGAGCTGGCCAGGATCGCCCGCCGCCGGGGCATCGTCCTGTTGGGGCCCAACTCCCTGGGACTGATGAACGCGCCCTTCGGCCTGAACGCGAGCTTCGCCCGGGCCTGCCCGGCTTCCGGCAACATCGCCTTTTTTTCCCAGTCCGGGGCCCTCTGCGCGGCCATCCTGGATTGGGCCGTGTCCGAAGACATGGGCTTCTCCAAGTTCGTGAGCCTGGGCAACAAGGCCGTGCTCTCCGAGGCCCACATGCTGGAGGCCCTGGGCGACGACCCGGACACGCGGGTCATCCTGGGCTACTGCGAAAGCGTGGACAACGGCCAGGAACTTCTTTCCGCCGCCCAGAGGGTCACGGCCAAGAAACCCGTGGTCATGATCAAGGCCGGCGCCACCCCGGCGGGCGCGCGCGCCGCCTCCAACCACACCGGCTCCCTGGCGGGATCGCCACCGGCCTATGAGGCCGCCTTCCGCCAAGCGGGCATCCTGCACGCCCCGGACGTGGAGAGCCTCTTCGACCTGGCCGGGGCCTTCTCCTCCCAGCCGCTGCCCAAGGGCCCCAACTTGGTGGTGGTCACCAACTCCGGCGGTCCCGGCATCCTGACCGCCGACGCCTGCGAGAACTCGCGGCTCCAGCTCATGCGCCCCGGCGCGGCCACCCTGGAGCGCCTGCGCACGGTCCTGCCGTCCTTCGCCTCGCTGTACAATCCCATCGACATCATCGGCGACGCCGACGCCGCCCGCTACCGGGCCACGCTGGAGGCCGTGCTGGCCGACGAGATGGCCCACGCCGTGCTCGTGCTCCTCACGCCCACCTCCGCGGCCCAGATCGAGGAGACCGCCCGGGCCGTGGTCGAGGCTTCCAAGGACTGCGGCAAGCCCGTGTTCGCCTGTTTCATGGGCGGCCCCCGGGTGGCCCCGGGCCGGGACATCCTGGTGGAGGCCGGAGTGCCCTGCTACGCCTTCCCCGAATCCGCCGTGCGGGCCATGGAGGCCATGTACGCCTATCATTCCTGGCGCAGCCGGGCCTATCCGGTGGAAATCTGCTTCCGACGCGACAAGGGCAAGGCCGAGTCCCTGCTGCGCGAGGCGCGGGCCACCGGCCTCGCCGACCTTTCCGAAAGCCAGGCCATGCAGCTGGCCCTGGCCTATGAACTGCCCGTTCCCGAGACGAAATTCGCCCGCACCAGCGACGAGGCGGCCAGGATCGCCAAACGCATCGGTTTCCCCGTGGCCCTGAAGATCGCCTCCCCGCACCTGGTCAGCAAGGCCGCCGCCGGGGGCGTGGCCCTGGGCCTGTCCGACGCCGAAGCCGTGCGCCGGGCCTTCCTGGAGCTGACCTCGCGCCTGGCCCGCACCCGCGAAGACGTGCACGTCACCGGCTGCATGGTCCAGGCCATGGGCCCGGCCGACGCGCGCGCCGTGGCGGTCTGGATGCGCCGCGACCAACAGTTCGGGCCGCTGCTCTCCTTCGGTCTGGCCGGTGCCTACACCGACGTCCTGCACGACCTCACCTTCCGCCTGGCCCCGCTCACCGTGGGCGACGCCCAGGAAATGGTCCGCGAAATCAAAACGTTTCCCCTGCTGCGCGGGGTGCGCGGCCAGAAACCCGCCGCCTTGGGCGCCATCGAGGACATCCTGCTCACCGTTTCCCAGATCGCCGTGGACTTCCCGGAGATCGCGGAGGTCGAGCTCAACCCCATACTGGTCAACGAGGAGGGCGCGGTGGTGGCCGACGTGAAGATCGCCATCGCCTGATCCCCCCGAGGAGAACGACATGCCCGGACTCTACATCGGCTCCACTTCCGGCTATTCCGGCAAGAACATGATCATCATGGGCATCGGCCTCCACTTCCGCAAGGAGGGGCTGAACCTGGGCTACATGAAGCCCGTGGGCGCCATGCCCCTGGAAAAGGACGGCCGCCTCGGCGACGAGGACGCCTTCTTCGTCCAGGACGTGCTCGGTCTGGACCAGCCCGTTGAGGACGTGACCCCGGTGGTCGTGACCCACGACTTCAAGGTCAAGGCCTTCGCCGGCCCTTGCGGCGGGCTGCTGGAACGCATCGCGGAAAGCTACGGCAAGATCAGCCAGGGCCGCGACCTGACCCTGGTGGGCGGCTCCGGCTCCATGTACTCGGGCAAATACTGCTGCACCGACGGCGTGTCAGTGGTCCAGCGCCTGGGCCTGAAGACCGTGGTCATCGACCGTTTCCAGAAGGAGCTGCACTACGACACCCTGGTGGTCCTCAAGGAGGCCCTGGGCGACCAGCTCCTGGGCGTGGTCCTCAACGACATCCCGCCGGCCTTCATGGACGAGGTGGAAAATCTCATCGCGCCCTTCCTGAACAGCCGGGGCATCAAGGTTCTGGGCATCATCCCCAAAGACCCGCTCATGGGCGCCATCAAGGTGGCCGATTTGGCCGAACGCCTGGGCGGCAAGATCATCTCGGCCCACAACAAGGCCGAGCGGGTGGTGGAGAACTTCCTCATCGGCACCATGCAGGTGGAGAACTTCATGACCCACTTCCGACGGAGCAAAAACTCGGCGGTCATCGTGGGCGGCGACCGGGCCGACGTGCAGCTGGTGGCCCTGGAGGGCGACTGCCCCTGCCTGGTGCTCACCGGCAACCTCTACCCCAACGACATCATCCTGACCCGCTCCGAGGTGCTCGAAACGCCGATCATCATGGTCCGCGAGGACACATACTCCGTGGCCAAGAAGATGGAGACCATCCTCTCGCGCCACAAGCTGCGCGACGCCATCAAGATCCGCCAGGGCGCGGAACTGGTGGCCCGGCACCTGGACTTCGCGGCCATCCGCGAAGGCTTGGGTCTCTAAATGGCCGCCATGAAGACTCTCTTCCAGACCCTGGCCCGCTACAACGCCTGGGCCAACGCCCGGCTCTACGTCGAGTTGACGCCTCTCTCCCCGGAACAGCTCGCCGAGGCTCTGGACGTCAACTTCGGCTCCATCCTGGGTATCCTGAATCACGGCCTGCTGGGCGACCAGCTCTGGCTGAACCGCTTCACCGGTCGGGGGCCGACTCCGGCCTCCATCGCCGAGGTGGTCCACCCGGACCTGCCGGGACTCACTGCGGCCCGCGTGGCCGAGGACGAGAACATCATCCGCTTCGCCGACTCTCTCAACCCCGGCGACGAACTGCGGGTTCTCTCCTACACCTCCACCGAGGGAATCGCCTTCGCCGAGCCCATGGCCCTGCTTCTGAGCCACTTCTTCAACCACCAGACCCATCACCGGGGCCAGGTGCACGCCCTGCTCGGCCGCTTCGGCGTCCGGCCGCGTGACCTCGACCTGGTCTTCTTCCAGAAGGAGACCGGGACCTACCCCGGCTGACGACGGCGCGGCAGCCAAGGACAGACCGTGGACCTTCTCAGCGCCGAGAACATCGTCGCCCTGCTCACCCTCACCTCCCTGGAGGTGGTGCTGGGCATCGACAACATCGTCTTCGTGGTGGTCATCGCCGGACGCCTGCCGCGCCGCACCCGCGATCTGGCCCGCCGCCTGGGCCTGGGTCTGGCCATGGTCACCCGCATCCTGCTCCTGCTGGCCATCAGCTGGATCATGCGCCTGACCGCGCCGCTGTTCAGCGTCCTAGAGCACGCGGTTTCGGGCCGCGACCTCGTTCTCCTGCTGGGCGGGCTCTTCCTCATCGGCAAGGCCACCCTGGAAATCCACGGCAAGATCGAGGACGAAAACGGCCATAAGCCCCAGGCAGACGGCGCCGGATCGCTGATCGCGGCCGTGGTCCAGATCGGCCTGCTGGACATCGTCTTCTCCCTGGATTCGGTGATCACGGCCGTGGGCATGGCCCAGGACGTGCGCATCATGGTGGCGGCCATCGTCGTCGCCGTGATCGTGATGCTCTTCTTCTCCGGACCGGTGGGCCGCTTCGTGCACAAGCACCCCACAGTCCAGATGCTGGCCTTCTCCTTCCTCCTGTTGGTGGGGGTGTTCCTGGTGGCCGAGGGCCTGGGCAAGCACATCGACCGGGGCTACATCTATTTCGCCATGGCCTTCTCGCTCTTCGTGGAACTTCTCAACCTGCGCATACGGAGAAAAGCATGAAACGCGTCTGCGTCTTCCTGGGGTCCAACCCGGGACGCAACCACCGCTATCTGGAAGCCGCCCGGGCCACCGGGCGGGAACTGGCCCACCGGGGCCTGGACGTGGTCTATGGGGGCTCCAACGTGGGCCTCATGCGGGAACTGGCCGACTCGGCCCTGGAAGCCGGGGGCAAGGTTCTGGGCGTAATCCCCGAGGCCCTGCGGCGCAAGGAGATCGCCCACCCGGGCCTGACCGAGCTGCACGTGGTTGCCTCCATGCACGAACGCAAGGCCATGATGGCCGAACTCGCGGACGCCTTCATCGCCCTGCCCGGAGGGCTGGGCACCCTGGAGGAGCTCTGCGAGATCCTCACCTGGGCCCAGCTCGGCTTCCACAAGAAGCCCTGCGGCCTGCTGGACGTGGACGGCTACTACGGCCCGCTGAACGCCTTCCTGGACCAGGCCGTGGGCGAGGGTTTCGTCATGGCCGCGCATCGCTCCATGCTCCTCTCGGCCACGAATCCGGCCGCGCTCCTGGACCTCTTCGCGGGCTACGTGCCGCCGACGGTGGACAAGTGGATCGAAAAACGACAGGGGTTGTGAACATGCGCGACTTCAAGGTCTTCATCCAGGCCGTGCGCGGCGAGGGAGCCGAGCGCGAGGAGCGGATGTTCCGCTATGATGAGACGGCCCCGGACGCGGACGCGGCCCGGGCCTCGGCCAAGGCCAAGTTCGAACTGGAATGGGCGGCCAAGGGCTGGCATGCCGAAAGCGCGGGCGTCCTGGAAATGTAGCCGCCTTCGGCGATAGAATGGAAAAAGCCCGGCGCGGTGTTCCGTGTCGGGCTTTTCGTTTCGGGATATCCTTCCCACTCAGGGGAATCGGAAGAGAAAGCTCGGCAGGCTCCAGCGCCCCTCGGGCACATAGTGCTGCACCGTGTCCAACAGGCGTTCGAGATAGTCGCGCTTGTCCGGCGGCCCTTCCTTCAGCGGCACGTCCGCCTCGGTGACGCCGCACAGCTCCTTGAGCGCCTGCAGGGCCTCCTGTTCGCCGCCCAGGCGGTCCACCAGCCCGGCCTTCTGGGCCTGGCGGCCGGTGAGAGCCCTGCCGTCAGCCAGGGCCTGCACGTCCTTCCGGGTCATGTTGCGCGAGTCGGCGACGTCGCCCACGAACTGCTCGTGCAGGTCCATGATCACGGACATGATCTGGGTCCGTTGCTCCGGGGTCAGACTCCTGAACGGCGAACCAGCGCCCTTGTTCTTGCCGCTGGAGAGCAGTTCCTGGCGGATGCCGAAGCGCTCGATGAGCTGCTGCACGTCCAGGTACTCCATGAGCACGCCGATGCTGGCCGTGAGCGAACCGGGGTTGGCCACGATCATGGTCGACGGCGCGGCCACGTAGTATCCGCCCGAGGCGGCCACGGAGCCGAAGGAGGAGACCACCGGCTTGGTCTTGGCCAGGTCTCGCACGGCCTCGAATATCTCCTGGGAGGGGCCGATGGCGCCGCCCGGGGAGTCGATGCGCAGAAGCACTCCCTTGACCGCGCCGTCGTCGCGCAGCTCCTGGAGCCAGTCCACGGTTTCCCCGGAACTCATGATCAGGCCGCTGATGTGGCAGACGCCCAGGGCCTGGCCCGACAGGCCGCCGGCGAGCTTGCGGTCGAACAAACGCGAAGCGGCCATGGCCCCCAGAATGAGGGCCACGGCCGTTACGATCAGTAAGGAACCGAAGAGAAACGGATGCTTCTGGGAGAAGCGCTCGTTATTCCTCGTCTCCATCGCCTGCGTTCTCGTTGGAGGCGTCCTCGAGCTTCTGGCGCAGCAGGTCGCCCAGCGTGCTGCCGGTTTCGGGGCCGGCGGTGCTGAAGTTCTTGGGCTTCTTGCGCTCCTCGTCATCCTTGATCTGCTTCACGGACAGGCCCAGACGGCGCTCATCCGCGCTCACATGGATGACCTTGGCCTCGATGACGTCCCCTTCCTTGTAGACCTCGGAGGGGCTTTTGATCTTCTTGCGGCTGATCTCGGAGACGTGGACCAGGCCCTCGATGCCTTCCTCCACCTCGACGAACAGGCCGAAGTCGGTGATGTTCGTCACCGCGCCCTTGATCAGGGAGCCGACCGGGTACTTGGACGGCACCAGGCTCCAGGGATCCTCGGAGAGCTGCTTCACGCCGAGCGTGAACTTCTCGTTCTCCTTGTCCACGGTGAGCACCTTGGCCTGGATCACGTCGCCGACCTTGTAGACCTCGGAGGGATGACGGATCTTCTTGGTCCAGGAGATGTCGGACACGTGGATCAGGCCGTCGATGCCTTCCTCGATGCCGATGAACACGCCGAACTCGGTGATGTTCTTGATCGTGCCCTCAAGGATGGTGCCCTCGGGGTACTTCTCGGCCACCACGTCCCAGGGGTTGGGGCGGATCTGCTTCATGCCGAGGCTGATGCGCTTCTTGTCCTGGTCCACGCCCAGCACGATGACCTCGACCTCGTCCCCGGCGCGCACCATCTGGGAGGGGTGGCGCAGCTTGCGGGTCCAGGACATCTCGGAGATGTGCACCAGGCCCTCGACGCCGGGCTCCAGCTCGACGAAGGCACCGTAGTCGGCCAGGTTCGTGACCTTGCCCTTGTACTTCTCGCCCTCGGGATACTTGCCGGCGATGTTCTCCCACGGATCGGGCACGAGCTGCTTGAGACCCAGGGAGACCTTCTGGCCCTGCTTGTCGAAGTTCAGAACCTTCAGCTCAAGCTCGTCGCCCAGGCCGACCATCTCCTTGGGATGTTTGATGCGCTTCCAGGACATGTCGGTGATGTGCAGCAGGCCGTCGAGGCCGCCCAGGTCGATGAACACGCCGTACTCGGTGATGTTCTTGACCTTGCCGGTGACGATCTGGCCTTCATCGAGATGGTCCAGAAGCTTGTCACGCTGCTCGGAACGCTGCTCCTCCAGGAGAACCCGGCGGGAGACGATGACGTTGCTCCGGCGGCGATTGATCTTGAGGATCTTGAACTCGAACTCCTGGCCCACGAGCGCGTCCATGTCCGGGACCGGACGCAGATCGACGTGGGAGCCGGGCAGGAAGGCCTCGACGCCGCCCAGGTCCACCGTGTAGCCGCCCTTGATGCGGCGCACGATGCGGCCCTTGGTGGTGCCGTCCTTCTCCTGCACGTCCTCCAGGGTATCGAAGAGCTTCATCCGCTTGGCCTTGTCACGGGACAGGTGGATGGTGCCCTCGGATTCGTCCTTGTTGGACACGAAAACGTCCACCTTGTCGCCAACGGACACGGTGACGTTGCCCTCGGAATCGGTGAACTCGGAAAGGGGGATCTGGCCTTCGGACTTGAAGTTCACGTCCACCAGGACGTGGTCCTTGTCGACCTTGACCACCTGGCCGGGGACGATGGTGCCCTCATCCAGATCGCCGAAGTCGGCCTTGAGATAATTCTCCAGTTCCGCCGCGAAGTTCACATCCATTTCCGGGGTGGCTTCCGATTTCTTTTCCATATGTTACCTCCAACAACGCGCCCTTGGGCAGCAGTATTGTCCTTTCCGACGGGGTTTCGGCCGGGCCGATTCCCGTCCTGTATTCCGTCTTGCGGCTTTCCCGGCCACGCGCGGCGCGTCGGCCGGGGGTGGCCCGAAAGAAACATGCTTCTATCCAAATTCACCCAATCTGTAAACCGTTTTCTCCCCCGCGTCGAGGCGGGCCGCCGAAAACGCGAAAGGGCCCGGCGCATCACGCCCCGGGCCCCCGGCTTTTTCGTTCCGACTCGGGCGGATCAGCCTCGGCAACGGTGCTTCACGTTCTCGCCCTCGACGATGAAGATCACGGTTTCGGCCACGTTGGTGGCCAGGTCGCCCACGCGCTCCAGGTGCCGGGCGGCCATGATGGCATGCACCCCGCGCTCCACGATGCGCGTCTCGGTGACCATGTCGTTGATGTACTGCTTGAGCAGCTTGATGGACAGCTCGTCGGCCTCGTTGTCCATGGCGCAGACCTGCTCCGCGAGCTTGGAGTCCTCCTCCACGAAGCTCTTCAGCGCCGCGGAGAGCATCCGCTTGGACACTTCGGTGAGTTGCTCCATCTTCTGGTTGTAGGGCAGGGGCGGCCGTGTGGAGAGGAACAGGGCCCGGTGGGCCAAGTTCACGGCCTCGTCGCCCAGCCGCTCCAGGTTCATGGTGATCCGCATGGCCCCGACGATGCCGCGCAGATCCTTGGCCATGGGCTGGTCCAGGGCCAGCAGCTCGAGATTGAAGCGGTCGATGGCGTTCTCGAGATCGTTGATCTCGATGTCCCCCATGATCACGTCCTCGGCCAGATCGCTGTCGTACTCGAGATAGGCCTTGATGGAGCTGTGCACGGCCTTTTCGGAGAGGGCGGCCATGCGCAGAACCTGCATCTTGAGCTCCTCGAGCTTCTTGTGGAAGTGGGCGCGCTGTTCCATGTCGATCTCCTAGCCGAACCGTCCGGTGATGTAGTCTTCCGTCTGCTTGTTCTTGGGCTGCGTGAACATGTTCTTGGTGCGGTCCACCTCGATGAGCCGCCCCATGTAGAAGAAGGCCGTGCGGTCCGAGACGCGCGCCGCCTGCTGCATGCTGTGGGTCACGATGATGATGGTGAAGTTCTTCTTCAGCTCGTGGATGAGATCCTCGATCTTCTGGGTTGCGATGGGGTCCAGGGCGGAGGCGGGCTCGTCCATGAGGACCACCTCCGGCTCCACGGCCAGGGCCCGGGCGATGCACAGACGCTGCTGCTGCCCGCCGGAGAGGCCCAGGGCCGAGGAATGCAGGCGGTCCTTGACCTCGTCCCAGAGCGCGGCCCGCCGGAGGCTCTCCACCACGCGCTGTTCGATGATCTGCTTGTCCTTGAGGCCGTTGACCCGCAACCCGTAGGCCACGTTCTCGAAAATGGTTTTGGGAAAGGGATTGGGCTTTTGGAAGACCATGCCGATGCGGCGGCGCAGAGCCACCACATCCAGACCTGGGGCGTAGATGTCCTCTTCGCCCAAGGTCAGACGGCCTTCCACCTGGGTTCCGGGAATGAGGTCGTTCATGCGGTTGATGCACCGCAGATAGGTGCTCTTGCCGCACCCGGACGGCCCGATGAGGGCCGTGACCTGGTTCTCCTCGAACTCCAGGCTGATGTCGTCCAGGGCCTTGAAGTCGCCGTAGTAGAAATTGAGGCCCTCGGACGCGACCTTGATCTTCCTCGACATGGGGTTCTCCGCCTGCGCTGCGGCCGGAAGCGTTCCGGCGCGGGATACGTTCAGATGGCCATCAGTATCGCGCGTCGGTGACGGGCGCATGACCCGCCTGTGACGATTCCGTTACGAAGACCGGGAGCCCTCCCCGTTCAAGGCTTCACGGGAAAGGCCACGGTCAGGCCGTCGGGCGTCTTGGCTATCTCCGGGACAACGTCCGCTCCCGAGGCCCCGTCGCGGAAATCGAGAACCAGGCGCAGCCGGTCGGGGTGCTCGCCCACGCGCACGGTCTTCACCGGGCCGTCGGCGGCGCTGATCGCGGCCTTCCCGGGCCGACGCCAGCTGCCCACGATGTCCACGGCCAGCCGCCTGGGATTCTTGAAGTTCAGGTGAGTCACGGCGCCCACGGGCCGGTCCGTGACGACGCGCAGGACGAAGACGCCGTCGCGCACGGCCATCTGAATGTCGCGCACGATGCCGGTCCCGGCGGGAGCGGCGGCCTTCTTCTCCACCTCGGCCTTGGGCTTGGCCGTTTCGGCGGCGGGAGCGGCGGGCTTCTTTTCCTGGGCCGCCACGGGAGCGGGCTTCTTTTCCGCCGGGGCGGCCTGCTCGGCTCCCTTGGCGGACGGACGGGGCGCGGCCTTGGCCTCGGCCTGGCCCGTCTCCCCGGCCTTCTTCTCGACCTTCTTCGTCTCGGCCTTGTCGGCCGGAGCCGAAACGACGGCCGGAGCCGGAGGAACGGCCGGAGTCGGAGCGGGCTCCGCCACCAGGGGCGGCTCCACGCCGTCCAGGGGAACCACGGTCAGGTCCACGGGCATGCGGACTTCATAGACCTTCTCCTCCTCGGCCCGCGCGGGAACGGCGCAGGCGAGGGCCAGCAGCAGCACGGCGAACAGGCGCGAGGCGCGACGGAACAAGACGGGCATGGACGCTCCTTGTGAAATGTGCCCCATCTATACTGAAATCTTCGGCCAAAGGCAAAAGCCGCTTCCCGGCTAGAGCCGTCCGTACCAGTCAGCCAGCCGCCGGGCCACGAGCCGGTCCGACCAACGTTGTTCCATGAACTCCCGACCCTTGCGCCCCAGTTCGCGACACAGCTCCGGGTCCACGGCCAAACGGCGCAGGGCCGCTTCCAGTTCCGCGCCGTCATGGGCCACGACCCAGGGCAGGTCATCGGTGCCCGCGAAATCGGCCACATGCCCCCGGCACCAGTCGTCCAGGCCCGCGATCACGGCCAGCCCCTGGGACAACCCCTCCAGGCTGGACACGCCGTAGTAGCCCTGCATGTGATCGAAGACCGCGTGACAAGCCCGCTTGCGGCGCAAGCACTCGGCGTTGGGCACGTCATCGATGAGATCGAAGTCCAGATCCAGGCCGTCGGCGCGCAGCCGCTCCAGCACGGCCAACAGCTCGTCGGTGTTCTTGAGATCCTTGCGCGTGGGCGAGTGGCAAAGCCGGAACGGCCGCTCCGGGCGGTCCGGGTCGGGCCGCAGCAGGGACTCGTCCAGGGGCACGAGGTTCGGCAGCCAGCGGGCCTCGGGCAGCAGGCGCAACAGATCCGGGGTGCTCACCAGGAGGTTGGTCCGGCCGCGCTCCCGGTACTTGGCGCGAAATTTTTCGGGATTGCTGCGGAAATCATGGTGCCCGTGGTGGTGATGCACGACGGTCTTGCCCGCGAGGAAGTCGGCGGGCAGATACGGCCCGAAGGCCGTGAACTCGTCGCTGGTCATGTGGAAATGGAGGATGTCGGCCGTGCGCAACAGGCCGCCCAACTCCGCGATTCCCTCCGGCCCCAGGTCCGGGACGTGCAGATCCTTTTCCCAGGAATGAGTGTAGCGGGTCTCCAGGGTGCATAGCCGGGCGTCCACGTCCGCGTGGCGGCGCAGGGCCTTGCAGAACTGGATGGCCGTGCCCGCCGGATCGTTGATGGCCAGCATCAGGACTTGCATGGTTCCTCTCCGCAGATCACGTCCAATTCCTCCATGTAGCGAGCCAACTCCCGGGCCAGGGCCAAGGCCAGGTCAGGACGTCCGGCCAGCGCCGCAGCCTCGGCCTCGCCCCCCAGACGACTGATCTCCGGAAGGCCGTAGGAGCCTCCCGAACCCTTCAAACGGTGTCCCAGGAGCCGGGCCGACTCCAGGTCGCGGTCTCGGGCCGCAGCCAGGAGCGCGACGCAATCCGCGCGGCAGATTTCGAGATAGCGCGGCAGGATCGCCGCCAGGCTCGGATCCACGCGCACGGCATCGCTCATTGCTTGCCGCCCGGGGTCTTCTCCACGGCCTTGGTCGCCGCCGAGTGGTCGCCGGAGATGTCCAACGCGTCGAATCCGGCCCCCGTGGGCAGGCGCAGCTCCAGGCCGGTCAGTTCGTCCACGCGTACGCGCGCGTTCTCCAGGGCGCAGTCCAGGACGTGCCCGCCCTTGGCGCGATCCGCGCTCAGGAAGTGCCAGTGGTACCCGGGCACGTTGACGCCCGAGACGAAAGCCGGGCAGCGCAGCCCCACCAGCGTCCCCTCCTGACCGTCCAAGGTGAAGCGGGTCTGCTCCCGGACCACCTCGGCCAGCGGACGCCAGGGCTTGGCCTGGCGCGGCACGCTGCGCGCCGAAAGCCGCGTCATGCGGCCGTCGATGCGCAAGGCATAGAAATGATTTCTGGTCGGCAGGGCGGCGTCCACCTGCCGCTCCAGGTCCGCCAGACTTTCGGCCCGGGCCACGACGACCTCGCTGTCGGACTCGAAGAAGGCCACAGCCGCGAAGGGCGTGCCCAGACTAGGCGCGACCCGACGCACTCGGCCGTCGGACGGAACCTGCCAGACCACGCCGTCCAGGACCACCATCTCGCCGTCCAGATCCTGAAAGGTGCCCAGGCCGAAATCGCCCCGGGACAGGAGGTCGGCCGCGGACAACGACCCCTCGTAGTCTCCGGCCAGGAGCGCGGGCAGCACCGAAACCTGGAAGAGCCGGTCACCGGGCCCACCGGCCAGGGCCGAAACGGACAGAAGCAGGACGGCGGACAGGATCATCAACACCTTGCGCATGCGGACCTCCCTCGCGACCGCGTTTCCGGCGCGACGGGGCCGCGCCGACCGGCCCGCCCGGGCGGGCGGGAACAGGCCCAGCATAGGTCTTTGCAAGCGGGAAAATCAAGGGTAGGCTCGAGCCGTCCATGAACACGGCCCTGCCCCACTTCAGCCTGCGGGAGTCCCGCCGGGCGCGCCACGTGATCCTGCGCGCGGTTCCGGGCCTCGGCCTGGAGGTGGTCGTGCCTCCGGGCTTCGACCGCCGCGAACTGCCGCGCATCCTGGACGGCAAGCGCTCCTGGATCGAACGGGCCTTGCGCCGCCTGCCCTTCGACGCGACGACGCCCGACGCGCCCCCGGCGCTGCCCGAGAGCCTGGATCTGTCCGCCGTGGGCTTGTCCTACAGTGTGCATGTCCTGGACGCTCCGGACCGGGCCAAGCTGACCGAAAACGCCGGGCGGCTGCTCCTGCGCGGCGGCGACGAGGCCGGACGCCTCAGGGCGCTGCGGGCCTGGGTCCAGGCCAAGGCCCGCGAACAGCTCGCGCCCTGGCTCCGGAACCTGTCCCGCGAGACCGGCCTGACGCCCTCGGGCCTGCGGGTCCGCAACCAGCGCACCCGCTGGGGCTCCTGCTCCCGCGCGGGGATCATCTCGCTCAACTGCAAGCTGCTCTTCCTGCCTCGCGACCTGGCCGAGCAGGTGCTCGTGCATGAGCTTTGCCACCTGCGCCAAATGAACCACTCGACCCGATTCTGGGCCCTGGTGGAAAGCTTCCGACCCGGCGGTCGGGTCCGCGAACGCGGCCTGCGCCAAGCCTTCCGCTCCCTGCCCCCCTGGATCGGATAAAAAAAGGGCCCCCTCCGCATGACGGAGAGGACCCTGGTGCGTCGGGAAACCGGACCGGGCCACGGGCCCGGCGCTCATTCCGCTTTTCCCGCACGTCCGGGACGCGAGGCGCTTCCCCGGACGCTCCCGCGCCGAGGCGCGGGGCACCGAACGATCAGGCCTCCAGGGGCCGGGCGACGCTGCGCAGGACGTATTTCACGGTCTCGTCGAACAGCCCGGGGAGATGGAAGGGCGTCAGGAAATAGGTTCGCACCGCCCCAAGAATGTTGGAAAAAATGAACAGCGCCGTTGCCTTCACCGGCAGTTCGCGCACGCTGCCGTCGGCCATGCCGCGCGTCAGGGCCTCCTCGACCACCGCGAATATCTCCGAGAACTTGGCCGCGATGCGCTTGCGGTCCACCAGGGTCTCCACGTCGCTGAAGGGCGAACAGCGGATGAGCACCGGGAAGGTGGCCTTGTTCTCCAGGGTGAAGGCCAGGTAGGCGCTGACGAAGGCCCTCACGGCCTCGAGGCCGTTTTCGGCCTTGGCCAGCTCCGGCCGCACCGCCGCCAGGACGCTGTCCACCATGTCGAAACCGGCGGCCAGGAACAGCTCCTCCTTGGTCCCGAAGTAGTGGGAAACAAGGCCGAAGGCCACACCGGCCTTGTCCGCGATCATCTTCATCGTGGTCCCGGCATAGCCCTTGCGGCCGAAAAGCTCCTGGGCCGCGAGAAGAATGGCCCTGTCCTTGTTCGCCACGGCTCCCCCTCCTATCTTGATCGGCCAATCAATTCGGCAACAAAAATGGCCTCTCGCGTCAGTTCTGTCAAGGGCTCCGGGGAATTCAGTAGAGAAATCGTCCGGTCACCGAGTCCGGGTCGTCCATGATCTCCTCGGGCGTGCCCCGGGCCACGATGCGGCCTCCGGCCTCGCCTCCGCCCGGGCCCAGGTCGAAGACCCAGTCCGAAGCCAGGATCACGTCCGTGTTGTGCTCGATGACCACCACGGTCGCGCCCTTGTCCACGAGCTTCTGGAGCACGCGGATGAGCTTGCCCACCTCGTGCATATGCAGCCCCGTGGTGGGCTCGTCGAGGATGTACAGGGTGCCGGGCAGGCTGCGCTTGCCCAGTTCGCGGGAAATCTTGATCCGCTGGGCCTCGCCGCCGGAGAGCGTGGTGGCGGGCTGGCCCAGGCGCAGGTACTCCAGCCCCACCTCCTCCAACACCGAGAGCCGCCGCAGCAGGGCCGGATGGTTGGCGAAGAACTCCTTGGCCTGGCGCACGGTCATGTCCAGAACCTCGGCGATGTTCTTGCCCCGGTAGGTCACTTCCAGGGTCTGGGCGTTGTAGCGCAGGCCCTTGCAGTTCTCGCAGGTGACGTAGACGTCGGGCAGGAAATGCATCTCCACGCGGATCTGGCCGTCGCCCTGGCAGGCCTCGCAGCGCCCGCCGCGCACGTTGAAGCTGAAGCGGCCCGGGGAGTAGCCGCGCACCTTGGCCTCCTTGCTTCCGGCGAAAATGTCGCGGATTTCGTCGAAGACCTTGGTGTAGGTGGCCGGATTGGAACGCGGGGTGCGCCCGATGGGCGTCTGGTCGATGGAGATGATCCGCTCCACGGCCTCGGCCCCCTCGAAGCCCGCCACCAGGCCGGGCTGGTCCACCTTCACGCCCCGGGCCAGGGCCAGGTGCTTGTAGAGGGTGTCCACCACGAGGCTGGACTTGCCCGAACCCGAAACGCCGGTGAAGCAGACCAGCGCGCCCAGGGGGATGTCCAGGCTCACGTCCTTGAGGTTGTTGGTGCGCGCGCCCTTGACCTTCAGATAACCGCGCGCCGGACGGCGCGACTCGGGTTTCTCGATGGCCAGATCGCCGCGCAGGTACTTGGCCGTGAGGCTCTCGGCGCGCATGAGGTCGTCCACCGGCCCCTGGAAGACGATCTCCCCGCCGAGCCAGCCCGAGCCCGGCCCCAACTCGATGACGTGGTCCGCGTTCTTGATGGTCGCCTCGTCGTGCTCCACCACGAGCACGGTGTTGCCCCGCCCCTGGAGGTTGCGCAGGGTGTCCAGGAGGCGCTGGTTGTCTCGTGGGTGCAGGCCGATGGAAGGCTCGTCCAACACGTAGGTCACGCCCACCAGGCCCGAACCGAGCTGCGAGGCCAGCCGGATGCGCTGGGCCTCGCCGCCGGAGAGCGTGGACATGTTCCGCGACAGGCTCAGGTACTCCAGGCCCACGTTGGCCATGAAGCCCAGGCGGTGCTTGAGTTCCTTGAGCAGCGGTTCGGAGACGAGGGTGTCCGGGCCGTGGAACACGCGGGAGTCCAACCATTCCAGAGCCCGGCTGATGGACAGGGAGCAGAATTCGTGAATGTTCAGCCCGTCCACGCGCACGGCCAGGGACTCGGGGCGCAGGCGCGCGCCTTGGCAGACCGGGCAGGGACGGGTCTGACGGAAGCGCGAGAGCTCGTCGCGCCAGATGGGACCGAGGTTCTCGCCCTGTTCCAGGAGCGCGACCACTCCGGGCCAGCCGTCCTCGGGTGAGCCGAAGAACAGCGCCGTCAGGGCCTCGGGCGCGAAGTTCTCCAGAGGCGTGTCCAGGCCGAAGTCCAGACGGCGGCCCACCCGGCCGAGGATTTCGGCATGACGGTCAAGAACGCGCCGGTTCTTCCAGGGGATGACCGCTCCGCCGGCAAGCGACAGGCCCTTGTTCGGGGCCAGCAGGTCGGGCTCGAAGTAGTCCACGCTGCCCAGCCCCGAGCAGGCCGGGCACGCGCCCTGGGGACTATTGAAGGAGAAAAGCTGAGGCGTGAGCCGGGGCATGGAGATGCGGCACTCGGGGCAGGTGGAGAGCGTGCTGAAGAAGCGCTCCTCGCCGCCCACCACGGCCACGGAACAAGACTCCTCGCCGTGGCGCAGGGCCAGTTCCACGGAGTCGGTCAGACGCTTGCGGATCTCGGGCTTGAGCACGAGCCGGTCCACGACCAGCTCGATGCTGTGCTTCTTTTTCTTGTCCAGTTCGGGAACATCGTCCAGAAGCATGACTTCACCGTTCAGGCGCACCCGGGAGAAGCCCTCGCGCTTGAGCTTGGCGAAGAGATCCTTGTGCGCCCCCTTCTGATGCTGCACCAGGGGGGCCAGGAGCAGGAACTTCGCGCCCTCGGGCAGGGCCATGATCTCGTCCACGATGCGGTCCGACGTCTGGGCCTCGATGGGCCTGCCGCACGAAGGACAATGGAAGCGCCCCAGTCGGGCGAAGAACACCCGCAGGAAGTCATAGACCTCGGTGACGGTGCCCACGGTGGAACGCGGGTTGCGCGTGGCGCTCTGCTGCTCCAGCGAGATGGCCGGGGAGAGCCCCTCGACCTTGTCCACCTGGGGCTTGTCCATCTGCGGCAGGAACTGCCGGGCGTAGGCCGAAAGGGACTCCACGTACCGTCGCTGGCCCTCGGCGTAGACGATGTCGAAGGCCAGGGTGGACTTGCCCGACCCCGACGGGCCGCAGACCACCACCAAGCGGTCGCGGGGAATGTCCAGGGTCAGATCCTTGAGATTGTGATGACGGGCGCCCTCGATGTGGATGACGCGGCCGGGGAGGTCATGGTTGCGCATCGGGCCAAGGTAAGCATCACTGCGCGGCTGGCAAGACGGACGCGACAAAACCGGGGAGGCGACGCGTCGCCTCCCCGATCCGTCCCGCTCGGAAAATCAGTCCTACTTGGCCGGTGCGGCCTTTTTCGGCGCGGCCTTCTTGGCGGCGGGCTTCTTCGCGACAGCCTTCTTCGGCGCGGCAGGCTTCTTCGGCGCGGCCTTCTTCGGAGCGGCCTTCTTCGGGGCCGCCTTCTTGGGCGCGGCAGCCTTCTTCGGGGCAGCGGCCTTCTTCGCGGCAGCCTTCTTGGGCGCGGCGGCCTTCTTGGCGACGGGCTTCGCGGCAGCCTTCTTGGCGGCAGGCTTCGCGGTCGCTTTCTTTGAAGCGGCGGCCTTCTTGGCGGCGGGTTTCTTCGCGGCCGCCTTCTTGGGCGCGGCCTTCTTCGCGGCGGGCTTCGCCGCAGCCTTCTTCGGGGCGTCCTTGGACTCGGGGGTCGTGCTCATGGAACTCTCCGCAGGTTTCTTCGAAGGCATGCTGCACCTCCTGTTTCAAAACGCGATACATAGTTTTTGGAAAAAGACAAGATATCCGCGGAACAACATGCCTGTCTCCGGCCCTGTGCAGATCGTGAAGGAACCGGAAAAGCGTTCATTCGCGCAGCCCACCGAGCAAAACGATCGCTCCGCATGCAACATGCGGGTCGCGGCCGCGACGCCGCATCGATCAGCCGAACGCCAATGATGATCAGCGAAAGGCCGCGGCGAAGCGCCCGGGGGTCAGGCCCACCAAGCGCACGAAATGACGATGCAGATGACTCTGGTCAAAGAAGCCCGAGGCCAGGGCGGCCTCAGCCGGAGACGCGCCCCGGGCCAGCAATTCCTTGGCCCGGGTCACGCGCAGGTGGCTCTGGAAGGCGTGTGGCGGCAGGCCCACCTCCGCCGAAAAGGCCCGGCACAGGGACCAGGGGTCCGCTCCGCAGGCCTCGGCCAGTTCGGACAGGCCGATGTTTTCGCTGAAGCGCTCTTCGAGCAATCGCCGCGCCCAGGCCACGGCCTCGGAACAGGCCCGGGCCGGGGCCGGGGTCGTGTCGCCGTGGGAGGCCAACCTGGCCAAGGACTCCAGCAGCAGGCCCTGGACCTCCAGGTTGGTGGCGTGCGAACGCACGGCCGACGCCAGCTGGAGCAATCCCTCGAAAAGCGCGGGGTCGCGCAGCACCGGGAAACGGAAGCGCGGCGGTGCCGACCCCGGGGCCAGCACCGCATCCAGGGCCGATTGCGCGGCCTCGGCCTCCAGACTGAACATGACGAAGGCGCAGGGGCCGTCCTGGCGCAGGGTGTGTACCTGCCCGGGAACCAACACGAGCACCTCGCCGCTCACGGCCTCGTGCTCGACGCCGCCCAGGCCGAGCACCCGGCGACCCTGCTCCACCACCCCGAAACACCATGAGGAATGGACGTGGCGGGGCAGACTTCCGCACAGGCCCACCCCGCGCACCAGGGCCAGTCCGGCCGCCTGTTCTGCGCGGATGAGGACGGGCTGCTTTCCGGCCATGCCCCTCCTCAAAGGAGCGCGGGCGCGAACACCGCCAGCAGGCGCAGGCCCTCGGGGCCGGCCTGGACGCTGTGCTCCTGGCCTGCGGGCAGCACTCCGCCCACGCCCGGCTCGTAGGCCGCCTCACGCCCGCCCAGACGGCACGAGCCACGGCCCTCCAGGACCTGATGCAGTTCCCAGCTGGCCGCGTGGGTGTGCGCGTCGATGGATTTGCCCGGGTCCAGGCGCACGAGGTGCAGGCTGAACGAGCCGTCCGTGTCGCGGCCGGTGACGAGATGCTTGAGGGCCACGCCGGGGAACGTGGGATGGGGATTCCAGGGCAGGTCGCGGGCGGCGAGGTCGCGGTCCGCGCAGGCCACTTTCCCGTCGCAGAAACAATCGAAGAGCGAGGTCATGGAATGCTCCTTGGTTGAGGATCGATATGCGACCCTCCTAGCAGTCCGGCCCCCGGCCATCTTGCACGTTCTTGCATCCGAGCGTTGACCTTCCGGCCGTGTTCGGTCAACACCTATGTCAAAGGAGGACTCCATGCGTCGACTCCTCGCCGCCCTTTTCCTGCTCGCCTTCCTGGCCCCGGCCGCGCCCGCCCTGTCCGGGGCCGAGGAGGACCTCACCCGGGCCGGGTTCGTGGAGCCCGTGGCCCTCGACCGCTCCCTCGTTCTGGACATGCGCTACGCCGGCACGAACAACTTCAGCGGACAGGCCGTCTACCCATCGGCCCGGTGCTTCCTGCGCGCCGACGTGGCCAAACGTCTTCTCGCGGCCCAGGCCGAACTACGGAAAAAGGGCCTCGGGCTCAAGCTCTTCGACTGCTACCGGCCCTTCCACGTCCAGGAGCGCTTCTGGGCCATCGTACCGGACGAGCGCTACGTGGCCCGGCCGGAAAAGAAGGACGGCGTCATCGTCCAGGGCTCCAAGCATAACCGGGGCGCGGCCGTGGACGTGGGCCTGGTGGACTCCAAGGAACGGGAACTGCCCATGCCCTCGGGCTTCGACGACTTCACCGAGAAGGCCCACCGCGACTATCAGGGCGCTTCGGCCGAGGCGTTGAAGAACCGCGCCGCCTTGGAGCGGGCCATGAGCGCCCAGGGCTTCGAGCCCCTGCCCACGGAGTGGTGGCACTTCGACGGCCCCGGCTGGCAGGGCTATGAGATGCTCGACCTGCCCCTGCCGTAGCGACTAAATCCAGCTGCGCCGGAAATCCCGGGCGAACTGGCGGAAGGGCACGGGGTCGCGGCCCGAAAGGTGCTTCACCGCGCCGGTGACCATGCCGGTCACGCCCTCGCGCACCTGACGCGCCAGCCCCAGGAGCATGTTCACGTTCCACTCCGGCAGTCCGGCCGAAAGCCATGCCTCGCGGGCCTGCTCCTCGGACAGCGGGCGGTAGGCGATCTCCCGCCCGGCCTCGGCCGAGAGGATCGCGGCGACGTCCAGGTTGGACAGGACCTCCGGGCCGGTGAGCAGATAGGTGCGGCCCGCGTGTTCCGCGGGATCGAGGAGCACGGCGGCGGCGCAGGCCGCGATGTCGCGGGCGTCGATGAGGCTCGTGCGGCTGTCCGCCTCGGGCAGGGAGAAGCGGTTCTTCTCGCGGATCTCCCCGGAGAGGCGCAAGGCGTAGTTCTGCATGAACACGTTGGGCCGCAGGATGGTGAACGGCAGGCCGCTCTCCTCCAGGGCGTGGTCCACGCCGCCATGCACCTTGCCGAGCTGGAAGTGGGCCTCGGTGTCGGCCAGCAGCGCCGAGGAGCGGACCACATGGCCCACCCCCGCGGCCTTGGCCGCATCCAGGGCCGCCAACCCCCAGCGCTTCATGGCCTCGGTGAAGGGCAGGAGCAGGAAAACCCGGGCCTTGCCCTCCATGATCCGGCCCAGCGATTCGGCGTCGGAATAGCTGAAGACCTCGGCCCGTACGCCTTGGGCCTCCAGGGCCGAGGCCTTGTCCTCGGAGGTCACGCCCGCGACCACGGCCGCGCCGCGCTCGGAAAGCAGGCGCACCAGCTCGCGGCCGATGATTCCGGTGGCCCCGGTGACGAGAATGCGTTCGGCCATGCCCTACTCCTTCGCGCCCACGTGGGCCTTGTAGCCGTCGATGGTGTTCTTCAGCAGCTGGGCGATGGTCATGGGCCCCACGCCGCCGGGCACCGGGGTCAGGGCCGAGGCCTTCTCCTTGACGCTCTCGAAGTCGCAGTCGCCCACCAGCCCGTCGTCCGTGCGGTTGATGCCCACGTCCACGACCACGGCCCCGGGCTTGATCATGTCGCCGGTGACGAAGCGCGGACGGCCCACGGCCACGAAGAGGAAGTCCGCCTCCAGGCATTCCCTGCCCAGATCCGCCGTGCCGGAATGGCAGAGCGTGACCGTGGCGTTGGCGCAGGCTCCGCTCTGGCCGAGCATGAGCGCCAGGGGCTTGCCCACGATGTTGCTGCGGCCCACCACCACGGCCTTCTTGCAGGCCGGAGAGAGGTTGTAGCGCCGCAGCAGCTCCATGACTCCGGCCGGGGTGCAGGAGCGGAACCCGGGCAGGCCCAGGGTCAGCTTGCCCACGTTCACCGGATGGAAGCCGTCCACGTCCTTGCCAGGGTCGATGAGCTCCAGGCAGCGCTGGCCGTCCAGCCCGGCGGGCAGGGGCAGCTGGAGCAGGATGCCGTCCACGGTCACATCGCGGTTGAGCCGCTGGATGAGGCCCTCCAACTCGTTCTGGGAGGTCTCCACCGGGAGGTGAAAGGGGAAGGAAACGATGCCCGCCTCGGCGCAGGCCCGCTCCTTGTTGCGCACGTAGACCTGCGAGGCCGGGTCCTGGCCCACCAGGATCACGGCCAGACCCGGGGCGCGGCCGTAGCGGGCCTTGAGCGTCTCGACCTCTTCGCGGATCTCGGCGCGGATTTCCTGGGCCACCTTCTTGCCGTCCAGAAGGATCATGGGGTTCTCCCTTGTGCTTGAGGATTCGGAAGCCGGAACGGCCCTCCGGGCCGACGCTTCCGTACGGGATCATACGGACAGGCGGGGCCGAGGGCAAGGACGGACGCGAATGCGGCGGGGGACGACGAAAAAGGGGCGTCGGCGGAGGAACCGCCGACGCCCCGCATAGGAGCGCCGCAGAAAGGCGGGAGCCTATTCCTCCTCGCCGCCGAACCAGCTTTCCCCGAGGATCGGGCCGTAGTAGATGGCCTCCTCGTCCAGATCCTCCTCGATGCGCAGGAGCTGGTTGTACTTGGCCAAGCGGTCGCTGCGCGAGAGCGACCCGCTCTTGATCTGGCCCGCGTTGACGCCCACGGCCAGGTCCGCGATGAAGTGGTCCTCGGTCTCGCCGGAGCGGTGGGAAACCATGGTGGTGTACCCGGCCTGCTTGGCCAGCTCGATGGTGTCCAGGGTCTCGGTCACGGTGCCGATCTGATTCAGCTTGATGAGAATGGAGTTGGCCACGCCCCGGTCGATGCCCTCGGCCAGGATGTCCGGGTTGGTCACGAAGATGTCGTCGCCCACCAGCTGGATGCGGTCGCCGAGACGGTCGGTGAGCGAGGCCCAGCCTTCCCAGTCGCCCTCGGCCAGACCGTCCTCGATGGAGACGATGGGAAAGCGGCCGCAAAGTTCGGCGTAGAAGTCGATGAGTTCCAGCGAGGAGAGTTCCTTCTTCTCGCCGGCCAGGACGTACTTGCCGTTCTTGTAGAACTCCGAGGCGGCCGAGTCGATGGCCAGGGCGATTTCCCGGCCGGGGTTGTAGCCCGCGGCCTCGATGGCCCGGATGATGTACTCGAAGGCCTCGGCGTGGGAGTTCAGGTTGGGCGCGAAGCCGCCCTCGTCGCCGACGCTGGTCACGTGTCCGTCCTTGGCCAGAATGCCCTTCAGGGCGTGGAAGGTCTCCGCGCCCATGCGCAGGGCGTCGGCGAAGGTCTCCGCCCCCAGGGGCATGATCATGAACTCCTGGATGTCCAGGTTGTTGGGCGCGTGCGCCCCGCCGTTGATGATGTTCATGGACGGCACCGGCAGCAGCTTGGCGTTGACCCCGCCCAGATACTGGTACAGGGGCAGGCCGAGGAAGCTCGCCGCCGCGCGGGCGTTGGCCATGGACACGCCGAGGATGGCGTTGGCGCCGAGGCGGGATTTGTTCTCTGTCCCGTCCAGGTCGATGAGAGCGTTGTCCAGGGCCACCTGGCGCAGGCCGTCCATGCCGACCACGGCGTTGGCGATTTCCTCGCGGATATGGTCGACGGCCTTGGTCACGCCCTTGCCGCCGAAGCGGGCCTTGTCGCCGTCGCGCAGCTCCAGGGCCTCGCGCTCACCGGTGGAGGCCCCGGAGGGCACGGCCGCGCGGCCGGAAACGCCGGACTCGTAGGTGACTTCGACCTCGACAGTGGGATTGCCGCGCGAATCGAGGATCTCGCGGGCCCAGACTGCGACGATGGTGCTCATTGAAAACTCCTTGGGTTGGGAGGGATCATGCTCGGTCAACGGAGGGATACTAACCGAATTTCATCCGCTGCTCAAATGTCAATGTCCGGGCGGCCTCACTTCCCGCGTCGCCGGTACAGCGCCGCGAGTCCCTCGAACATGAGGTCCGGCAACACGGCCCGAATGGCCGGGCAGACCCGGGCCACACTGGGGGCCAAACCACCGGTGGCGGCCACGAAGGCATGGCCGCCCATGACCTCGGACAGCCGCGCCGCCAGGCCCTCCACCTGGGCCGCCGCGCCGAAAAGCAAACCCTGGTTCAGGCTCTCCATGGTGCCCACGTCGATGCGCAGATGGTCCGAGGAAAGCTCCAGCGTGGGCAGGGGCAGCTTGGCCGTCTCCACATGCAGGGAACGGGCAGAGGACAGCAGGCCCGGGCAGATGAGCCCCCCCAGGAGCGCGTCGCCCCGGATGCAGTCGAAGGTGGTGGCCGTGCCGAAATCCACCACGATGAGCCGCTCCTCGGCGGGGAAGCGCAGCCGGGCGGCGTAGGAGCCCACCAGGCGATCCGCGCCCACCTCCCAGGGTTTGAGGTAGCGGTTCTCCATGGGCACGGGCAAATCCTCGGGCACGGCCAGGGCGCCCCAGCCCAGCCGCGCGGCGGCCTCGCGGATCACGGGGTCGGCGGGCGGCACCACTGAGGCGAAGACCAGCGCGGCGGGGCCGCTTCCAGCCGCCGCCCGCACGAGCCACTCCGTCCAGGCTTCGGCATCGTAAGCCTTGTGCCCGGAGACGCGCTCCTCCGGCCCGAGAAATCCGCCGGGGCCCACGGGCCTGGCCTTGGCCTGGGTGTTGCCCACGTCCAGGACGAGTATCTTTTCCTCCATGTATTCCAGCTCCGATGGCTTGATGCGCCGAATCAGGAAGAGTATGTCATCGGTTCCGGCGACCCGCAAGAACGAACCAACCGCGCGGCGCCGCGCGGAAAATCATACCGCGCCCCCGTCGGGCAGGCTATATCGTCGGTATGCCGACACGAGGAGGAGGACTATGGATCCCCGACTGCTCATTCCCGCGCCGGACACCATCCCGGTGCCCTGGGGCTGGTTCGACGCGCTCCTGCACATCACGTTCGTAGCCCACATCCTGCTCATGAACGCGGTGGTCGGCGGCGCGGCCATCGCTCTCGCGGCGCACCTGCGCGGCTCGAACACGGCCCTGGCCAAGGATCTCTCCACCAAGATGCCCACGGCCCTGGCCCTGACCATCAACATGGGCGTCGCCCCCCTGCTCTTTCTCCAAGTGCTCTACGGAAACTTCGTCTACACCAGTTCCGTGATCATGGCCGCCTGGTGGCTTTCGGTCATCATTCTGGTCATGGCCGCCTACTACGGCCTGTACATCTACGACTTCCGCTTCGACACGAGCGGCGCACGCCCCCTGCTCATCGCCGTCCCCCTGGCCCTGCTCGTGTGCGTCGGCTTCCTCTTCTCCAACAATATGACCCTGATGCTCGACCCGGCCCGCTGGACCGCCTGGTTCGATAACCGCACGGGCACACTGCTCAACCTGGGCGACCCCATGCTCCTGCCCCGCTGGCTGCACTTCATGGTCGGAGCCCTGGCCGTGGGCGGCCTGGCCGTGGCCCTGCTGGGCCGGACCAAGGGCGACCGGGAGTATGTGCGCACGGGCCTGGCTTGGTTCACCCGAGCCACCCTGGCCCAGCTCGTGTTCGGGGTCTGGTTTCTGCTCTCGCTGCCCGATCCGGCCTTGAAGCAATTTCTGGGCGGCAACATCACCTCCGCCCTGCTTTTAACCGGAGCCCTGATCCTGGCGGCGGCCTCCCTTGTCACGGCCTTCCGGGGCAACGTGCCCGGAACCCTGCTCTGGACCGTGCTCACCGTGGCCGCCATGGCCCTCGTCCGCGACCGGTTGCGGGATATCCTGCTCTCGCCTTACCAGGACATCCGCTCCCTGGCCGTGACCTCCGAATACTCGCCCATGGTGCTCTTCCTGGCCGTGTTCCTCCTGGCCATCCCCGTGGTGGCCTGGCTCGTCCGCCAATACCTGCGGGCCGTGAAGGAGTCCTGAGATGGAATATCCCTACTGGCAACTCACCGCCCTGGGCGGCGGATTCTGGATCGCGCTGATCGCCGTGCTGCACGTCTACGTGGCCCACTTCGCCGTGGGCGGCGGCCTCTTCCTGCCCCTGGTGGAGACCCGCGCCGCCCGCGAGAACAACCCGCACATGCTGGCCTACGTCAAGAAGCACGCCAAGTTCTTCCTCCTGCTCACCATGGTCTTCGGCGGCGTGTCGGGCGTGGGCATCTGGTTCACCATCGCCCTGCTCTCGCCCCAGGCCACTTCGACCCTGATCCACGTCTTCGTCTGGGGCTGGGCCACGGAATGGGTCTTCTTCGTCATCGAGATCGCGGCCCTGCTGGTCTACTATTACGGCTTCGACCGCATGGACCGGAAGACCCACATCCGCGTGGGCTGGATCTATTTCGGCGCGGGCTACGCCTCGCTGTTCATCATCAACGGCATCCTGACCTTCATGCTCGACACCGGGGCCTGGGCCCAGAACCACTCCTTCTGGAGCGGCTTCTTCAACCCCGGCTTCTGGCCCTCCACGGTCTTCCGCACCGTCCTCACCGGCATGATCGCCGGAATGTTCGGCCTCGTCACCGCCACCCGGGTGGCGGACGACCAGACCCGGCTGGCCCTGGTGCGCTCCTGCGCCAAGTGGACCCTGATCTGCTTCCTGCTGGCCGTGCCCTCGGGCGGGTGGAACATCACCGCCCTGCCTCCCGAGGCCCAGGCCCTGATGGCCGCCAAATACGGCCGCGTGGCCTTCTTCATCAAGGTCTTCCTGGTCGCTGGCGGCCTCGCCTCCCTGGGCGCGCTGATCCTGGCCCTGCGCCTGCCCCGGGCCGTGGGCCCCAAACTGGCCCTGGTCGTGCTCCTGACCGGTCTGGTCTCCTTCGGCGGTTTCGAGTTCACCCGCGAGGCCGGGCGCAAGCCCTGGCTCATTCCGAACCACACCTATTCCAACTCCCTGCGCCCGGCCTACTTGGCCCCGGTCGAGGCCCAGGGACTGCTGCGCGCGGCCAAGTGGTCCGGCATCGGCGAGATCACCCAGGACAACCGCCTGAAGGCGGGCCGGGTGATCTTCGACCTGCAATGCTCCTCCTGCCACTCGGTGGGCGGCCCCATGAACGACATCCTGCCCAGGACCGCCAAATTCGGCCTCTTCGGCATGGACTCGTTCCTCAACGGCGTCGGCAAGGTGAACACCTACATGCCGCCCTTCGCCGGAACCCTTGAAGAGCGCCAGGCCCTGGCCGCCTTCATCGTCGAAGGCCTGCACGGCAAGAAGGACTCCGTCGAGAACAAGGCAGTGGAACCGGCGGACCAGCCCGTGCCCACGCCTCCTTTCGACAAGAATGGCGACGAATACGTTCTGCTGGCCTGGAACACCCTCGGAATGCACTGCATCTCGGACTCGGACCCCTTCTGGGTTCTCCTGCCTCCGGCCAACGACCTGCGCGCGGTGCTCATCCGGCGCGGACCCGGCCCCCAGCAAGTCACCGAGGGGGTGACTCTGACCTACGCCGTGGAGCCCGGCTTCGAGTCTCCGGTCAAACACGTGGAGTTCTGGAAACACGCCAAGTCCTTGTTCGGCAAGGAGCTGCCCGAAAACGTGGGGCTCTCGGGCGAAGGCCTCTCCGGCGAAATGAAATATGACGCCAAGAGCGGCTTGTACGGCGCGGACCTCATCCCGGTGGTGCCCTATCCCGACCAGGGCGGCTACAACCCCTATCCGCTGTTCACCGTGGAGGCCCGCGACACGGCGAGCGGCAAGCTCCTGGCCAAGACCGAGGTCGTGGCCCCCACCTCCACGGAGATGGGCTGCCGCAACTGCCACGGCGGCCCCTGGAAGGTGGACGGCGTGGCGGGCATCGCCGACCCGGCCGCCGAGGACGTGCTCAAGGTTCACGACCGCATGAACGGAACCACGCTCCAGGCCGACGCCAAGGCCGGGAAGCCCCGCCTCTGCCAGAGCTGCCACCCCGATCCGGTGCTCGGCTCCCAGGGCGATCCCAAGAACTACCCGGGCCTCATGAACCTGCCCGCAGCCCTGCACGGCTTCCACGCCGGCCACCTCACCGGGCGCGGCGAAGAAGCCTGCCACACCTGCCACCCCAACCGTCCGGACGGCCCCACCCGCTGCCTGCGCGGCGTGCACGGGACCATCGGAATCACCTGTGTGCGCTGCCACGGCTACATGGAGGACCATGCCGTCAGCCTGCTCAAGGGGCAGGAAGGCAAACGCTCGGCCGCCAAGCTTCTGGGGCTGATCACTCCCCGCACGGTGGCCACGAAGGACGAGGTCAAGGCGCGTACGCCCTGGTTCCAGGAACCCGACTGCCTGACCTGCCACACGGACTATTCGGTGCCGGACATGGAGAAGGCCAACGCCTTCAATACCTGGACCGCCGACGCCAAGGGCCTCTTCCGCATGCGCAAGGACGACATGGAGGCCCTGCCCTGCGCGGCCTGCCACAACAGTCCGCACACCGAGTATCCGGCGCTCAACGCCTACGGCGACGACCGCGACAACGTCCAGCCGCTCCAGTACCAGGGCGTGGCCGCGCCCATCGGCGGCCAGAAGAACTGCCCGGTCTGCCACGGGGAGGAGAAGGACGTACCGGCCCACCACCCGAACATGATCCGCTGAACGCGGCACACCGCGACGCATGAAAAAGGGAACCGCAAGGTTCCCTTTTTTTGCGCCCGCCCACAGCCGGGAAACACGAAGGGGGCCTGAAGGCCCCCGTCCATGCGCCGTCTCCGGCGAGGTCAGAACTTGAGGATGTAGTAGCGCACCCAGATATAGGCCATGGACATGGCGATGGTCAGCAGGGTCACGGGCACGCCGTATTTGAGGAAGCGGACGAAGGTGATCTTGTGTCCGGCCTTCTCGGAGATGCCCACCACGATGACGTTGGCCGAGGCGCCGATGGCCGTGCCGTTGCCGCCCAGACAGGCGCCAAGGGCCAGAGCCCACCAGACCGGCAGCATGGTGGCGCTCTGCAGGGTGGCCGTGTCCGTGCTCCCCAGCACCGTGCCCGCCGTGCTCACCAGCAGAGGGTTCATGGTCGCCACGAAGGGGATGTTGTCCACGATGGCCGAGGCGATGCCCGAGAACCAGACCATGACCATGGAGAGCATGAACATGTTGTCCGGGGTCGGATGGGTCAGGGCGATCATCTCCTTGGAAAGCAGCTCGATGAGGCCCACCTTCACGGTGCCGCCGATGATGATGAACAGGCCGATAAAGAAGAAGATCGTCGGCCATTCCACCTCGGCCAGGGCGTGATGCGGCTCCTCGCCGGAGATGAACAGGAGCGTGGCCGCGCCCATGAGGGCCACGGTGGCGGGCTCATAATGGAAGAAGCCGTGCAGGATGAAGCCCAGGATGGTCAGGCCCAGCACCGCGCCGGATTTCTTGAGCAGCACCGGATCCTTGATGAGCTCGTTCTCGTTCATGGCCATGACCCGGGCCTTGAGTTCCTCGCGCACATGCAGGCGCTTGCCGAAGACCACCTTCCAGATGAGCATCCAGACGACCATGATGATCACGATGGCCGGGCTCAGATGGATGATGAAGTCCATGAAGTCGAAGCCCGCCTTGGAGGCGATCATGATGTTCGGCGGGTCGCCGATGAGCGTCGCCGTGCCGCCGATGTTCGAGGCCAGGGCCTCGGTGATCAGGAAGGGGATGGGGTCCACTTCCAGCTCGTTGGCGATGAGCAGCGTCACCGGAGCCAGCAGGAGCACGGTGGTCACGTTATCCAGGAAGGCCGAGGAAATGGCCGTGACCACGGCGAAGATGCTCATGATGGTGAAGGGATTGCCCTTGCCCACCTTGGCGGCCTTGATGGCCACGTACTGGAACACGCCCGTCTTGGTCATGATGTTCACGATGATCATCATGGAGATGAGCAGGAAGATGACGTTCCAGTCCACGCCGAGGTCGATGTCGTGCAGGGCGTCGTGTTGGCTGAGAACCTTGGTGATGAGGGTGAGCGCCGCCCCGAGCAGGGCGACCTTGGTCTTGTGGATCTTTTCGGAAACGATGATGGCGTAGGCCACCACGAAGATGGCCGTTGCGACCCAGAACATGAGTTACGACCTCCGGTCCTTCAGGATATTTCGCAGCAGATTTTGGCCACGGCGGCGAGGATGTCGCGGCGGGCGACCTCGCCAAGCAGGACTCCCTGCTTGTCCAGCACGGGCAGCACGTTGACGCCCTTTTCGCGGATCAGGGCGTTGATCTCCACCACGGTGTCCTCCGGGGAGCAGAAGACGAGATCGCGGCTCATGATCTCCGAAATCCGCATCCCGGAGCGTTCCTCGAAGGCCTTCAGAAACAGGTTCTCGCCTCCGGCCAGGGATTTGGCCAGATTGGCGTCGAGATACTCGGGCAGCATGACCTTGAGCAGGTCGTAGCTGCTGACCACTCCCACCAGGCGTCCGTCCGCCTCGGTGACGTAGACGAGTCTGGAACGGATGCCCGGCATGAGGCAGAGCACCCGGCCCACACTCTCATCGGCCGGGATGGTGGTGACGTCGCGACTGTAAATTGCCGAGACAAGCATGATCGCACTCCCTCTTTTCCGTTTTTCATGCAGAAGCCGTCAAAGACACAGCCCGAACTCTTACGGGGAACATTTTGGGCTATCAAGGGGAACAGCCAATCATTACAATCCTGTAAGATTGCCTGTGCGTTTCATCATAGCACAAAAAAACCGCCGGGGTCATGCCCCGGCGGCCTTGACGGAGGACGTCCTCCCCGGTGTGGCGGGGCGTCCCGCCTAGACGTCGTAATCCAGCACGCCTCGCCCGGAAACCACCTGGGCGATGAACCGCACGCATTTCTGGTGCTCGGGATGCGGCTGATAGGCGGCCAGGTCCGCCCGCGTGGCGAATTCGGAATAGAGCACCACCTGGCAGGCCGGAGAGGCGTTGAACACGTCCGTGCTCACCTCGATGTGCAGCAGCCCGGGAATCCGCCCCTCAAGGGCCTCGAGCATGCGTTTCATCTCGGCCGCGTTCTCGGCCGCGCTCTTGCCTTGGGCCTCGTCCTTGAGGGTCCACATGACGATGTGCTTGATCATCGACGGCCTCCGTTGAAGAGAATGCGCCCGTCCACGGCCGCCAAGTCGGCGCAGCCGGTGAGGACCATGGAGCGGATCAATTCGCCGCGCAGCTGCTCCAGGTAGGCGGTCACGCCGTCCTTGAGCCCGCCCACGGCGGCCACGCTGAAGGGACGCCCGATGAGCACGGCGTCCGCGCCCAGGGCCAGCATCTTGAGCACGTCCTCGCCGGTGCGCACGCCGCCGTCGGCCAGAATCGCGATCTCGCCGCGCACGGGCGCGGCCACTTCGGCCAGAACCTCGGACACGCCCGGCGTGTGGTCCAGCACCCGTCCGCCGTGGTTGGAGACGACGATGCCCGCCGCGCCCACGTCGCGGGCCATCTTGGCCTCGTCGGCGGTCATGATGCCTTTGAGCACGAAGGGCACGGGACTCCACTCAATGATCTCACGCAGCTTTTCCGGGGTCTTGGGCGACACCGGGCGGCCCATCTTGCGCAGCGTGACCAGCCCGGCGGCGTCGATGTCCATGCCGAGAATCCTGGCCCCGGCGTCCAGGGCGCCCTCCAGCTTGCGGTAGAGTTCCTCGTCCTCCCAGGGCTTGATGAACGGGATGCCGTGGCCGTCCGCCTCGCGGATGGCGGCGAAGGCTTCCTTGTGGATGACCTCGGGCACGCCGTCGCCGGTGCAGCCGAGGCTTCCGGCCTCCTTGCAGCCGAGGACCACGGCCCGGATGTAGTCGGCCTCGGACACGCCGCCGCCCATGTTGAAGGACACGCCTCCAATGGGCGCGGCCAGCACGGGCAGGGAGAGCTTGACGCCCAGCAGCTCCCGCGAGGTGTCCGGCTGCACGGCCTCGTGGATGAGGCGCATGTTCAGCCGCACCGAGGCCAGGGCCGAGACGTTGTTCATGAACGCCCGCCCCGTGCCCAGGCCGCCCATGCCGGGAACCTCACCGGCGCAGGCGCGGCCGTCGCAGACCGGGCAGACCCGGCAGAATCCCTTCATCAGTTCACGGGCATGCGCCCGGACTTCCTTCACGTGACGAACCTCCTACTTGATCTGCTGGGCCAAGATTTCGGCCATGTGCTTGACGCGCATGGGCGAGCCCTTCTTTTCCAGGCCGCCGCGCAGCTGCATGACGCAGCCGGGGCAGTCCGTGACCAGGGTCTGCGCCCCGGTGGCCTCGGCATGGTCCAGCTTCTTGGCCAGAAGCTCGGCCGACAGCTCCGGGAACTTCATCGAGAAGGTGCCGCCGAATCCGCAGCAGACCTCCTCTTCCTCGGAGGGCTTATAGTCCAGGCCCGCGTCGCGCATCAAGTCGCGGGGGGCGTCCTTCACGCCCAGGCCCCGGCAGAGATGGCAGGGAGCATGATAGGTCACGCTGCCGCCGTCCTTGCGGAAGTCCTCGGGCGTGAGCTTGAGCACGTCATGCACGAAGGAGCTGAAGTCGATGACCTTGTCCGCGAACTGACGGACCTTCACGGCCCAGGCCGGGTCGTCGCCCAGAAGCTTCAGATAGCCGTGCTTGAGATGCGAGGCGCAGGAGGCGCAGAGCGTGAGGATGTAGTCGTACTTGCCCGGGTCCAGGGCCCGGATGTTCTGCTTGGCCACGTCGCGGGCCGCGGCGATCTCGCCCATCATGACCACCGGCAGGCCGCAGCAGGACTGGTCCATGGGGAAGTCCAGGGCCGCGCCCTTGCCCGCCACCACATTGACCGCGGCCACGCACTGCTCGGGATAGACGAAGTCCTGCACGCAACCCGAGAACAGGCCCACGCGGTAGCGCGGGGATTTGACCTCGGGGCGGATGCGCGGCCAAAGGTCGCGGAAGGGCTTGGCCGCGATTGCCGGCAGGACGCGGAAGCCCTGGTCCTTGGCCAGAAGCATGGGCAGGTGGCGGATGTAGCCGCCCGAGACCACTGGCTTCTGGGCCAGCTTGGCCGTACGCAGCAGACTGTGAAAGAGCTTGCGGTTCTTGAGCACGGCGGCCAGGAGCGTGCTGGGGGCGGAGTGCCCCTCCTCGTCCAGGATGCGGGCGTGAATCTCCTTGATGAGCGTGGGCAGGTCGATGCCCGCCGCGCAGACCGCCTTGCAGGCCCCGCAGTTGATGCAGTTCTGAACCAGGTTCTTGGCCTTGTCCCGGCCGTGGAAGAAGTAGGTCAGGATCAGGCCGATGGCCCCGATGTAGATGTGCCCGTAGCGATGACCTCCCACCAGGCGGTACACCGGGCAGACATTGGCGCAGGCCCCGCAACGCACGCAGCGCAGCACCTGGGAGAAGAGCGGATCGCGGGCCAGGGCCGAGCGGCCGTTGTCCAGGAAGACGATGTGCATGATCTTCTTGCCGTCGGGAGACGCGGCGCACTCGTTGCGCCCGTTGATCCAGGTCACGTAGGAAGAGATGGCCTGGCCCGTGGCGTTGCGCGGCAGCACGCGGAGCACCCGCAGGCCCTCGGCCAGGGTCGGGGTGAGCTTGTCCAGACCCATGAGGGCCACATGCACCCTCGGCAGGGTGGTCACCAGACGGGCGTTGCCCTCGTTGGTCACGATGCCGATGGCCCCGGTCTCGACCACGGCCATGTTCGCGCCGGAGACGCCCATGTCGGCCTCGATGTAGCGCGGCCGAAGTTCTCGGCGGGCCACCTTGACCAGCTTCTCGATGTCCACTTCCTGCTTCTGCTTGGTGACCTCGCTGAACAGATCGGCCACCTGGTAGCGCGAGAGGTGGATGGCGGGCATGACCATGTGGGTCGGGCCCTCGCCGCGCAGCTGGATGATCCACTCGCCCAGGTCCGTCTCGGTGACCTCGTAGCCTTCGGCCTCCAGGTGATCGTTGAGGTGGATCTCCTCGGCGGTCATGGACTTGGACTTGACCACGTATTTGACGCCGTTCTCCTTGGCGATGGCCGCGATGATCTCGTTGGCCTCGCGGGCCGTGCGCGCCAAGTGAACCTTGACCCCGGCGGCCTCGGCCTTGGCCTTGAACTGCTCGTAAAGTTCGTCCATCCGCGCGGCGGCCTTGTCCTTGGCCTCCGCGATCTCGCGGATGAGCCCGTCCACATCCATGCCGGCGAAGGCCCGGGCCCGGGCTCCGGGATAAAAGCGGGCGAACTTGTCCATGGCCTGGCGCAGGAACTCGTCGCCCAGGGCCTCGCGCAGCTCCGCGCGGTATTCCTTGAGATTCTTCGCTTGCTGCATGGCCTAATCCTCCAGGAGCAGGATGTGGAGTTCCAGGGGGCCGTGGACGCCCAGGGCCAGGACGCGCTCGATGTCGGCGGTGCGGCTGGCTCCGGTGACGAAGGCCGTGTAGCTCGGCTGGACGCTGGTGAGCGCCACCAACTCGGCCTCCAAGTCCCGGGATGTCTCGCGAATCTTGGACTGGGGCAGCACGGCCACGTGGAACTCCGCGATCATGGTGGCCAGGCGCAGTTCCTCGCTGTTGGAGATGATGACCAGGGTGCCGGTCTCGGCGATGCCGAAATCGGCCAGGGTGAAGCCGATGTCCACTCCGCCAAGATGGTCGCGCATGCCCTTCTCGATACAGAGAATGCCGCGCTCCCGGGCCGATCCCTCCAGGTCGGCAAAGAATTCGGGAGAAAGGCCAGGCGCGGCGATGACCTTCTGCTGTTTGGTCTCGCACAACGCCTGGCCCTTTTCCGACAGGGGCTCCGAGCAGCCGGAAACCAGCAGCTGACAGGCCTGTTTCTTGTCGCAGACGTCCAGCGCGTAGGCCACGGCCTCGCGCATGGAAGCGACCTTGGAGACCACGGCCGAGACGGCCTTGGCCTTTTCCTCGAACAGCTCGACAGGATTCCGGTTCTCGTTCATTCCCGCCCCCTTGTTTGAATCAGACGCCGAGCTTCTTGCGCAGCGCGGGTACATCCACGTTGGCGTTGATGAGCTGGGCCCCGTGGTTGATCTTGATCTGGGCGCGCAGCTTCTGGGTCGCCTGCACCGTCTCCATGAGCTTGGCCGTGGAGAAGGTGTCGCCCCGAACCACGATCATCGGCACGCCGAGCACCTCGGCCCGGGTCATGATGATGTCGTTGGGATAGAGGTTGCCCGTGAGCACGAGACAGGGGCAGTTGCCCTCCAGGGCCACCAGCTGCAGATCGGCGCGGTCGCCGCCCACCAGGACTGCGGCGTTCTTGACGCGCTGGAAGTGGGTCAGGAAGTTCTCCACCTGCATGGTGCCGATGAGGAAGGTGTCCACCAGCCGGTCGGCCTTGTTCGCCGCGGTGATGATCCGGCCGCCCAGGCGCTCGGCCAGTTCGGAGACCTTGATGCCGCTCATGAACGGATCGTGGGGCACGATTCCGAAGACGTCGATGCCGCGCACCTTGAGCGAGGGCTCCACCAACTCCTTGGCCTCGTCCATGTAGCTCGGGTGCACGTCGTTGAGCACGGCGCCCAGCAGCTCGCACTCGCGGGACTCAAGGATGTCCTTGGCCGAGAGCAGATAGTCGTAGTTCAGCTCTTTGTTGAAGCGGTCGATGAGCAGCGTCTTGGCGCCCAGGGCCGCGACCACCGAGGGGCCGTCCACGGAGCAGTACTTGCCCGCGTGCAGGAAGCTGCCCGAACCGCTGATGATCATCACGTCCTTGCCCTTGGACAGTTCACCGTAGGCCTTCACGATCCTGTCCAGCAGGCCCTGGCAGGGCGTGCGGAAGGCCTTGATCTTGAAGTCGCGGGTCACGAGCACGGGCGTGACCAGCTCGGGATCCTGGGACAGGCCGAGCACGTCCTGGACGAAGAAGGCGTCCTCGTCGCCCTCCTTGCCCTTGCCCAGACCGGGCATGGCGCCCACCGGCTTCATGTAGCCGACGTTGAGGCCTTCCTTCTGCAACTTGAGCCCAAGGGCCATGGCCATGAGGTTCTTGCCCGCGAACTGCGCGGTGGAGCCTATGTACAAACCGACCATTGTCGTCCTCCGTATCCTTGTGAATGAGAAGTGATCAGCCGCCGAAACCGTCCCCCGTTCAGGAGGACAGGGTCATGCGCACATCGGCCACGATGGCCTTTTCGCTGTTCACCAGCACCGGGTTGAACTCGGCCTCGTAGATCTCCGGGAAGTCCTGAGCCAGTTGGGACATGGTCAGGAGGATGTTCTCCAGGGCGTCGAAGTTCACCGGCGCCTCGCCGCGCACTCCCTTGAGGAGCATGTAGGACTTGATCTCGCGGATGATGTCGCGGGCGTCCTCGCGCGACAGCGGGGCCAAACGGAAGGCGATGTCCTTCAGGATCTCGACGTAGATGCCGCCCAGACCGAACATGAGCAGCGGCCCGAACTGGTCGTCGCGCTTGAAGCCGATGATGATCTCCTTGACGCCCTTGGGGGCCATCTCCTGGACCAGGCAGCCCGCGATGTAGGCGTCGGGGCGCAGGCGCTGGGCCCGGCTGGTGATGTCCCAGAACATCTTGCGCACGCCCTCGGCGTCCTGGATGTTCACCTTCACGCCGCCCACGTCGGACTTGTGGGATATCTGCGGCGAGGCGATCTTGAGCACCACCGGGTAGCCGATGGCCTCGGCGGCGGCCACGGCCTCGTCGCTGGACTTGGCCAACACGGTCTTGGGCGTGGGCAGGTTGTAGGCCCGCAGGACTTCCTGGGCCTGGAACTCGACCACCTCGGTGGCCCCGGAGGCGCGCACCTGCTTGAGCAGGTTGCGGACCTTGCCGGTGTCGCCCTTGATCTCGGCGTACTCGGGCCGACCCTTCTGCCTCCAGGCGGAATAGAGATACATGGCCTCGATGCTCTTGATCGCCGACTCGGGGAAGGAATAGCAGGGGATGCCCGCCTCCTGGAGCATGCGCCGGCCGGGGTCGACGCGCATCTTGCCCATGTAGCAGGTGAAGATCGGCTTGTCGGTCTTCTTGGCGACCTCGATGACGGCCTTGGCCGTCTCCTCGATCTCGGCCGAGGAGGTCGGGGTCAGGAGCACCAGGATCGAATGGATCATCGGATCGTCGATGATGATGTCCAGGGTGGCCTTGTAGCGCGTGGCCGGGGCGTCGCCGATGACGTCGATGGGGTTGTACAGCGAGGCGAACGGCGGCAGGGCCTCGCGCAGCTTCTCAATGGTCTCGTTGCTGATCCGGGCCATGGTCAGCTTGGATTTTTCCGTGGCGTCGGCGGCCATGATGCCGGGACCGCCGGAGTTGGTCACGATGGCCAGGTTCGGGCCCTTGGGCAGCGGCTGGGTGGAGAATGCCTGGGCGAAGTCGAACAGCGAGGACAGGTCGTCCACGCGGATCACGCCGGTCTGGCGGAAGGCCGCGGTGTAGGTCGCGTCCGAGCCGGCGATGGCGCCGGTGTGCGAGCTGGCGGCCTTGGCGCCGGCGGCCGTGGTGCCGGACTTGACCATGATGATCGGCTTCTTGCGGCTGACCTCGGCGGCCTGCTGCAGGAAGTACTGCCCCTGCTCCACGTTCTCGATGTAGCCGAGCACGACGTTGGTGTCGTCGTCCTTGCCGAGGTACTCAAGCATGTGCGCCTCGGAGAGCACGGCCTTGTTACCCAGGCTGACGAACTTGGAGAAGCCGATGTTCTCGCCCAGGGCCCAGTCGAGAATGGCGGTGCAGAGTGCGCCGGACTGGGAGAAGAAGGCGATCTTGCCCTTGGGCGGCTGGCCCGAGGCGAACGAGGCGTTGACCTGGCTGCCGGTGTTGATCATGCCGAGGCAGTTGGGGCCCACCAGGGCGATGCCGTGCTTCTTGCACAGCTCGGCCATCTCCTGCTCCAGGTGGTAGCCTTCCTTGCCCACTTCCTTGAAGCCCGCGGTGATGACCACCACCGAGCGCGTGCCGATGTCGGCCAGCTCCTTGAGCGCGGGCATGACCGCGTCGCGCGGCACGGTGATCACCGCCATGTCCAGGCCCTTGGGCAGGTCCGGAATGCGGTTGACCACCTTCAGGCCCTCGATCACCGAGGCCTTCGGGTTCACCGGGATCAGTTCGCCCGTGTAGCCCGCCCGGAGCATGTTGGCCACCACGGTGTGCCCGATCTTCCCCGGCTTGTCCGAGGCGCCAATGACGGCCACGGCCTTGGGGTAGAACAAGGCGTCCAGGTTCTTTCGCATCGTGTCCATGTCGCTTCCTTAGTTGAGGCCGTTTGACGACTCAGCCCAAGGTTTCGGCGTAGAGTTCCACGGGATGGCGCACCGCCACCCGGTCCCCGGCCTTGGAAAGCATGTCCGTGATCTGGAGCATGCAGGCCGGGCAGCCCGTGGCCACCACCTGGGCCCCCGAGGCCGCGATGTTGTCCCGCTTCTTCTTGCCGATCTTGCGGGCCAAGTCGTAATGCAGGAGCGTGAAGCTGCCGCCGCACCCGCAGCAGGTGTCGGCGTCCTTCATCTCCACCAGTTCCACGTTGGGATTGAGCCGCACCACCTGGCGCGGCTGGGCCGCCACTCCCAGCGACTTCTTGAGGTGGCAGGGATCGTGCACCGTGACCTTCATGTCCTTTGCCCCGGGCACGCCGCTCGGCTGAACCTTCAAGATGTCCACCAGGAACACGTTTATGTCCAAAGTCTTGGCCGCCAATGCCGCCAGGGCGTCGCGGCGCCCCTGGTCGGCCGAGTCCGCGAACGTCGGCCAGAACTTCTTGATCGTGGAGGTGCAGGTGGCGCAGGGGGTCACCAAGTAATCGAAAGAGCCCCCGGCGAAGCACTCCAGATTCTTGTCCACCAATACATCATAACTCTTGCGGTCGCCCGAGGACAAGGCCGGGATGCCGCAACAGGCCTGATGGTCGGGGAGGAAGACGCCCACCCCGTGATGCTCCAGCACCTTGAGCACGGCCTTGCCCACGCGGGGAAAGACCTTGTCCACCATGCAGCCGGGGAAGAAGCCGACTTTCAGGCCGCTGTTGCCCTTGGCCGTGTCCAGGCTGGGCACGGTCTTGTGCAGGGACTCCCCGGCCAGGGCCGGAAAGTGCCGGTCGCCGATGATGTCGGACTGGAAGCGGGCGCAGGAGGAGCCGAGCATCTCGTTGACCGGCTTGACGAACAAGCCCTGGAGCTTGGCCCCCAGGCCCAGGATGGCGTTGAACAGTCCTGGACGCACGAGCAGGCCCCGGAAGATGAGCTTCTTGGCCGGGGGCAGCCCCATATAGCCAGTGAGCACGGCCCGGGCCTTGAGGAAGATGTCCAGGACCTTGACCCCGCTGGGACAGTTGGCCGCGCAGGCGCCGCAAAGCAGGCAGGTCTCGACCTTCTCCTTGACCGCCTCGGCGTCCTGGATCATCTCGTGGGCCAGATGCTCCAGAAGGGCGATCTTGCCGCGGGCCACCAGGGCCTCGCGTCCGGTTTCGGCATACAACGGGCAGACGGCCTGGCACGTGCCGCAGCGCATGCAGGTGACCAGCTGGTCGTCAAGCTCCATGAGCAGCTTGTGAAGTTCGCGCACGTCGGCCATGGCCTACTCCTCCCCGAGGATCTTGCCCGGATTGAGGATGTTCTTGGGGTCCAGGGCCTTCTTCAGTCGGCGGGAATAGAGGATGGTTCCCCGGCTGGTTTCCTTCTCCATCCACTTGGACTTGGCGATGCCGATGCCGTGCTCACCGGAGAGGGTGCCGCCGAGGCTCAGGGCCACCTCGAAGATCTCGTTCACGGCCTGCTCGACGCGTTCGAACTCCTGCTTGTCCCGACGGTCGGTGAGGATGGTCGGGTGCAGGTTGCCGTCGCCGGCGTGGCCGAAGGTGCCGATCTGCAGCTTGTACTTGGCCGCGATCTCGTCCAGGGCCTTGATCATGGCCGGAATCTTGCTGCGCGGCACGGTGGCGTCCTCGAGCACCGTGGTCGGACGTACGCGGGCCAGGGCCGAAAGGGCCGCCCGGCGGGCTTCCCAGACCTTGTTCCGCTCTTCGGCGCTTTGGGCCACATGCAGGCCGGCGGCGCCCATCTTTTTGCAGATGGCCTCCACCTGGGCGGCCTCGTCGGCCACCTGGGCCGGATGGCCGTCCACCTCGATGAGCAGCAGGGCCTTGGCGTCCACGGGCAGGCCCGCGTGAGCGAAGGCCTCCACCGTGCGGATGGTGAAGTTGTCCAGGAACTCCAGGGTGCAGGGCACGATCTTGGCGGCGATGATGGCGGCCACGGTCTGGGAGGCCTTGGCCACGTCGTCGAAGAGGACCATCATGGCCTTGTTGGCAGCCGGCGGGGGCACGAGCTTGAGGACGATTTCGCTGAAAACGCCCAGGGTGCCCTCGGAGCCGACCATGAGCCCCGCCAAATTCAGGCCGGTGACGCACTTCACGGTGCGCGAACCGGTGACGATCTTCTCTCCCTCGGTGTCGAAGAAGTTCACGCCCATGACGTAGTTCTTGGTCACGCCGTATTTCAGCCCGCGCAGGCCCCCGGCGTTCTCGGCCACGTTGCCGCCCATGGTGGACACGGCCTGGGAGCCCGGGTCCGGCGGATAGAACAGACCTCGGGCGGCCACCTCTGCCGCGAACTTGGCCGTGATGACCCCCGGCTCCACCACCGCGTACAGGTCTTCCTGGTTGATCTCCAGGATGCGGTTCAGGGCGTTGGTCAGAACCACGATGCCGTCGCGGGGGTCCGGAATGGTGCCGCCCGAGAGGTTGGTGCCCGAGCCGCGCACGGTCACGGGCAGGCCGTTCTCGCCGCAGAGCTTGACCACCTTGCCCAGGGTCTCGGTGCTTTCCGGGCGGACCACAAGGGCCGGCACCACGGGCTGCAACACGGCGGAATCATATGAATAGGCATGACGGTCGGCTTCGCTGTCCATGACGTTGGACTCGCCGACGATCGCCTTGAATTCCTTGATGAGAGCTGCGCTCAGCATGATGACGCCTCCTCCGGCGCTGTGAAAACTCCATGCGGGGCCGGGAACCCCGGCCCCGCTTTGTTCTTCTTGTTCCGCCCTAAGGCAGCATCCACTTCAACACGTAGGCCTGGAGCATGGTCAACACGCTCACCACCAGGACCATGGCGATGGAGTGCGGCAGGGTGAAGCGGAAGATGTCGCCTTCACGCCCGACCATGTTGGAGGCCGCCGTGGCCACGGAGATGGACTGCGGCGAGATCATCTTGCCGGTGACGCCGCCGGAGGAGTTGGCCGCCACGCACAACGCGGGATCCACGCCGATCTGCTGCGCCGTGGTCTTCTGCAGCGATCCGAAGAGGGCGTTGGAGGACGTGTCCGAACCGGTCAGGAACACGCCGAGCCAGCCCAGGATCGGGGCGAAGAACGGGAACAGCGAACCGGTGGCCGTGAAGGCCAGACCCATGGTCGAACTCATGCCGGAGAAGTTCATGATGTAGGCCAGGCCCAGGATCATGGCGATGGTCAGGATCGGGAAGCGCAGCTGGTAGATCGTGCGGTTGAAGCAGGAGAAGGCCTTGCCGAAGCCGTACTTGGGGATCACCAGCACCGAGAGCAGGCCGGAGAAGAAGATGGCCGTGCCCGCGGCCGAGAGCAGGTTCAGGTTGAACACCGCGCCGTAGGGCACGTCCTTGGCCACGATGGGGGCGGTCTTCAGAACGACGTTGTGCAGACCGGGCCAGCTGATCTTGATGAGCAGGATGCCGTCAAGGAACTTCTTCACGCTCTCCAGACCCCAGAGAAGAACCATCACGGCCAGGATGATGTAGGGCGTCCAGGCGCGGAGCACCTCGCCCATGCCGTACTCGCACTTCACGGGTCCGCCCGCGGACGGGGCCTCGTCCGGGAAATGCCACACGTTCTTCGGCTTCCAGACGCGCAGGAAGGCGCCCAGGCCAACGATTGTGATGATGGCCGACATGATGTCGGGCAGATAGGGACCATGATAGTTGGAGAAGATGAACTGGGAGCCGGCGAAGCACACGCCGGCCACGAGCACGGCCGGGAGCACTTCCATGGCGCGCTTGAAGCCGCTCATGGTCACGGCCAGCCAGAGCGGCACGATCACGGACAGGAAGGGCAGCTGACGTCCGCAGATCTGGCTGATCTTCATCACTTCCAGGTCCGAGACCTTGGCCGCCACCACGATCGGGATGCCGATGGCGCCGAAGGCCACGGGCGCGGTGTTGGCGATGAGGCAGATGCCCGCCGCGTAGAGGGGGTTGAAGCCCAGACCCACGAGCATGGCCGCGGTGATGGCCACCGGAGTGCCGAAGCCCGCAGTGCCCTCGATGAAGGAACCGAAGGCGAAGGCCACCAGGATGGCCTGGAGCCGCCGGTCGTCCGTGATGCTCGCCAGGGAGTTCTTGATGATTTCGAACTCCCCGGACTCAACGGTCATGTTGTAGATCCAGATGGCCGTGATGACGATCCAGACGATGGGGAAGAGGCCGAAGGCCGCGCCGTAGACCGTGGCGTTGAGCGCCAGTCCGGCGGGCATGCCCCAGGCGAAGATCGCCAGGAGAACGGCCACCAGGGTGGCGACGATGGCGGCCTTGTGGCCCGCCATGCGTTTCACCGCCAGCATGTAAAAAAGGATGTACAAGGGGATGCCCGCCACCAACGCCGATACCAGGATGCTTCCCAGCGGATTGTAAGCCTGAATCCAGCTTTCCATAAACTCCTCCAAGCGGTTGTCGGAAACATCCGCGGGGCCCCCCATGGGTCTTGAGCATCAGGTGATTCCTGCCCGCGAACAAGGGGGAGCCGGTCGCCCGGCTCCCCCGCCCTTAACCGATCACTTTCCCGAACGCCCGTCGTCGCAAGGTTCCTCGGCCTTGCCGGGACGGGCGTGCTCCGCCGTCGAAGCGGTTTCACAGGCCGGCGTTCCGCCGTCAGCCGACCCGTTCTCCGCGCCGATGAAACAAGCCTCGGGAGAAGCCATCCAGCGCAGCAGTTCGAAGCGCTGGGCGTAATCCCGTTCGATCTTGGTCCGGAAGACCTTGGAGGCGTCGGGCAGGGTCTTCTCCAGCATGGCGTAACGCGTCTCGCCGGAGAGGAATTCCTGCAGGCTGCCGTCCGGGGCCTTGGACTCGAGCACGAACGGATTCTTGCCCGCCTTGGCCAGAAGCGGATTGTAACGGTACAGGGGCCAGTATCCGGAGGCTACGGCGAGCCGCTGCTCCTCCTGGGTCTTGCCCATGCCCTTCTTGATGCCCTGGTTGATGCAGGGCGCGTAGCAGATGATCAGCGACGGCCCGTGATAGGCCTCGGCCTCCTGGAAGGCCTTGAGCATCTGCTGCTTGTTGGCGCCCATGGCCACGGAGGCCACGTAGATGTTGCCGTAGGTCATGGCCATGCGGCCCAGATCCTTCTTGCCGGTGCGCTTGCCCGAGGCCGCGAACTTGGCCACCGAGCCGAGCGGGGTCGCCTTGGAGGACTGGCCGCCGGTGTTGGAGTAGACCTCGGTGTCCATGACCAGGACGTTGAGGTCCTCGCCCGAGGCCAGGACGTGGTCCAGTCCGCCGTAGCCGATGTCGTAGGCCCAGCCGTCGCCACCGAAGACCCAGACGCTCTTCTTGGTCAGCAGGTCGGCCATGCCGCGCAGTTCGTCCAGGAGCGGGGTCTTGGGGGCCTTGGCCAACAGGGCCTTGACCGCGTCGCCCTTCTCGCGCGAGGCGGCCGCGTCGTCCTTGGCCGCCAGCCATGCCTCCAGCGCGGTCTTCAGTCCGCCGTCCGCCTCCTTGGCGGCCGCGGCGGCAACGTCGGCCAGCTTGGCGCGGCGCTGGGCCACGCCCAGGGCCATGCCGAAGCCGAACTCGGCAGCGTCCTCGAACAGGGAGTTGCCCCAGGCCGGGCCGAAGCCGTCCTTGTTCACGCAGTAGGGACTGGACGGAGCCGAGGCGCCCCAGATGGAGGAGCAGCCCGTGGCGTTGGCGATGATCATGCGTTCGCCGAAGAGCTGGGTGAGCACCTTGACGTAGGGCGTCTCGCCGCAGCCAGCGCAGGCCCCGGAGAACTCCAGCAGGGGCTGGTGGAACTGGCTGCCCTTCAGCGACTCGCGCTTGATCAGGCCGTCACGCACGGGCAGGCCGGCGGCGTAGTCGAAGTTCGGCACCTCGGCCTCCACCTGGCTCTCAATGGGCTTCATGACCAGGGCCTTCTCCTTGGCCGGGCAGATGTCCGCGCAGTTGCCGCAGCCCATGCAGTCCAGGGCGTTCACCTGCATGCGGAAGGACAGGCCTTTGAGTTCCTTGCCCTGGGCGGGAAGGACGGAGAAGGTCGCGGGAGCCGCCGCCTTCTCCGCGTCGGTGACGAGCACCGGCCGGATGGCCGCGTGCGGGCAGACAAAGGAACACTGGTTGCACTGGATGCAGTTGTCCGCGACCCACTCCGGCACGTTGATGGCCACGCCGCGCTTCTCGTAGCGCGAGGTGCCCACCGGGAAGAGGCCGTCCGGGGTGAAGGCGCTCACGGGCAGGGCGTCGCCCTTCTGGGCCAGGATGGGCTTCATGACGTTCTTCACGAAGTCCGGCTCGGCCGCGGCGTGAGCGGGTTCGTCCGCGGCGTCGGCCCAGGCGGCCGGATAATCGATCTTCTGGAGGTTCTCCAGCGACTGGTCCACGGCCGCGATGTTCATGTTGACGATCTTGTCGCCTTTCTTGCCGTAGGTCTTCTTGATGGAGTCCTTGAGCAGGGCCACGGCCTGCTCGAAGGGCAGCACGCCGGAGAGCTTGAAGAAGGCGGTCTGCATGATCATGTTGATGCGACCGCCCAGACCCACGCGGGAGGCGATCTCCACGGCGTCGATGTTGTAGAACTTGAGCTTCTTGCGGGCGATGGTCCGACGCACGTGGCCGGGAATGTGCTGTTCCATGTCGGCCAGGGACCAGTTGGAGTTCAGGAGGAAGGAGCCGCCGTCCTTGATGCCCTCCAGCACGTCGTAGACCTGCACGTAGTTGGCCTTGTGGCAGGCCACGAAGTCGGCGGTGTTCACCAGGTAGGTGGACTTGATGGGATGCTTGCCGAAACGCAGGTGGGAGACGGTGATGCCGCCGGACTTCTTGGAGTCGTAGGCGAAGTAGCCCTGGGCGAACATGTCCGTGTTGTCGCCGATGATCTTGATGGCGCTCTTGTTGGCGCCCACGGTGCCGTCGGAGCCCAGGCCCCAGAACTTGCACTGCACCGTGCCCTCGGGGGTGGTCTGCAGAGGATCGCCGACGGTCAGGGAGCTGCCGGTGACGTCGTCCTCGATGCCCACGACGAAGTGGCTCTTGGGCGAGGCGGCGGCCATGTTGTCGTAAACGGCCTTGATCATGGCCGGGGTGAATTCCTTGGAGCCCAGGCCGTAACGGCCACCGAGCACCCGGAGCGTCCGGCCGCCTTCAAACAGCGCGGCGCAGACGTCCAGGTACAGGGGGTCGCCCGGCGCACCGGGCTCCTTGGTCCTGTCGAGGACCGTGACTGTGTTGGCCGAGAGAGGGATCCCGGCCAGGAGGGCGGTTTTGACGAAGGGCCGGAAGAGCCGGACCTTGAGCAGGCCCAGCTTGGCGCCCTGGGAGTTGAGCAGGCCGAGGGTCTCCTCGATGGCCTCGCAGCCCGAGCCCATGGCCACGATCACGTGCTCGGCCTCGGGATGGCCCACGTAGTCAAAGAGCTTGTAGGAACGGCCCGTGATCCCGGCGACCTTGTCCATGGCCTCGGTGACGATGCCCGGCACCTTGGCGTAGAAGGAATTGGCGGCCTCGCGTCCCTGGAAGTAGATGTCCGGATTCTGGGCCGTGCCCCGGATCACCGGATGCTCGGGGTTCATGCCCCGGGCGTGGAAGGCCGCGACCTTCTCGAGGTTCACCAGCTTGGCGATGTCCTCGTAGTCGATTACCTCGATCTTCTGGATCTCGTGGGAGGTGCGGAAGCCGTCGAAGAAATGCACGAAGGGCACGCTGGACTCTATGGCCGCCAAGTGGGCCACCAGGGCCATGTCCATGGCTTCCTGCACCGAGTTGGAGCAAAGCATGGCGAAACCGGTCTGGCGGGCGGACATGACGTCGCTGTGGTCGCCGAAGATGTTCAGCGCGTGACCGGCCACGGCGCGGGCCGAGACGTGGAACACGCCCGGCAGCAGTTCGCCGGAGATCTTGAACATGTTCGGGATCATGAGCAGCAGGCCCTGGGAGGCGGTGAACGTGCTGGTCAGCGCGCCCGCCGCCAGGGAGCCGTGCACGGCGCCGGCCGCGCCCGCCTCGGACTGCATCTCGCGGATGTCCACCACCTGGCCGAAGATGTTCTTGCGCCCCTTGGCGGCCCATTCGTCCGCGGTCTCGCCCATGGGCGAGGACGGCGTGATGGGATAGATGACAGCGGTATCGCTCAAGGCATAGGCCACATGCGCAGTGGCCGTGTTGCCGTCCATCGTCTTCATCGTCTTCTTGACCATCGTGAAGCTCCTCGTTTTGAACGGATGGCGCTCTTCCGGTTTGGCCGAAAGCCGCGCGAGACGTTGGGGGTCGTCCCCCCTCTAACAAGTTCCGTGCCGCTGATGCTCTTTTTGATTTTACTTTTTATTTCAACGCCTTGATAGGCCGAGGCGAATATCCGGGTGAGCGAGGGCGGGGGAATAGTCCGATTTTTCGGACTGGAGGACCGGTGGAATGAGGACAGACTCTTGAAGAATGAAAGCACATCGAAGGAGAAATGGGAATCTGAAAGAATCGAGGCGTGACGAAAACAGGTCTTTTCCAGGGATATGTCCGAAAAATCGGACGGGAAGGCGCCCGTCCGAAAAATCGGACAAACTCGTTCAGGCGAAATGTCTTGTGGAACTGCGCTCGGCCAACATCTTGTCGTCGGTCTCCAAAACCAAGCGCAGCAAGCGCAGAAGCCTGCGTCCGGTGCTGATGTCCTCGCGCAGGGCCGGTTCCCGCTCGGCGCTCACACTGATGCGCAGGCGGAACCCCGGCCTGCCGGTCTGTTCTGCTTCGTACACTCGGAAAATGCGGGCGTCGCTGGTGGCCATGTCCGTTCGCTCCTGTCTGGAGTCCCGGGGGCATCCCGGTCTCCCTTGCCCGATCTTCTTGCACGAGCGATGCCAATTCAGATGTCCACTCCGTATTTCTTGAGCAGGGCATAGAGGTGGGAGCGGGACAGGCCGGAGACGTCGAGCATCCGGACGATCTCGCCCCCGCACTCACGCCGCAGGAGTTCCAGGTATTCCCGCTCCCGCGCTTCCTTGAAGGCCCGCAGGGTGGGCAGGCCGCCCTCGGTAGAAAAGACCACCTCGCCCGACGCTCCGCGCGACAATTGGGCCCGTGTCACCGCGATGCGCACTTCCTGGGGCAGATGCAGGGCGAACAGCGTCGGCTCATCGCCCGCAGCGATCACGGCCCGTTCCATGACGTTGTAGAGTTCGCGCACGTTGCCGGGCCAGGAATAGGCCGCGATGATCTGGGAAAACTCCGAGTCCATGACCTTGGGCGGCCGGCCGTTGTCCGCGGCCAGGGCCTCCAGGCGGCGGGCGGCCAGGAGCCCCACGTCCTCGATCCGCTCCCGCAGCGGCGGCAGGGTCATATGCACGGTCTTGATGCGGAACAGGAGATCCTGACGGAAGGCTCCGCGCTCGACCATCTCCTCCAGGTTGCGGTTGGTGGCCGCGATGAGCCGGAAATCACTGGTCACCTCGCGGGACGCGCCCACGGGCCGGAAGCGTTTCTCCTGGAGTACGCGCAGGAAGGACTTCTGAATCGACAGGGGCAGTTCGCCGACCTCGTCCAGGAAGAGCGTGCCGCCGTCGGCCAGCCGGACCAAACCGTCGCGATCGCAATCCGCGCCGGTGAAGGCGCCCTTGCGGTGCCCCAGAAGCGTGCCCTCCACCAGGGACTCGGTGAGCGTGGCGCAGTCCACCACCACGAAGCTCCCGCCGGCGCGGGAACTGTTGTCGTGGATGGCCCGGGCGAACAGTTCCTTGCCCGTGCCGGTCTCGCCGGTGATGAGCACGGCGGCCTGGGACGCGGCGGCCTGGGCCGCCAAGTCGAAGCACTGGCGCATGCGCGACGAGGTGCCCACCAGGCTGGAGAGCTGGATGGGCCGGGGCCCCTTGGCCCGATTCTTCTCCTGGCGGTATTGCAGGGCCCGCTTGAGCGAAAGCATGGTTTCGCGCACCGGCGCGGGCTTGACCAAATAATCCCAGACTCCGCCCTGGATGGCCAGTTCGGCGCCGTCCGGGTCGCCCAGACCGGTGAGGATGATGACCTCCGGGGAGTCCGGCAGGGACTTGATGACCGGAAGCGCGTCCAGGCCGTTGCCGTCGGGCAGGCGCACGTCCAGGAAGACCACGTCGTAGCCGCCGCATCGCGCCTTGGCCAGGCCCTCGCCCAGGCCGGCCGCGGTGTCGCAAGCCAGGTCCATGCGCCGCACCAGGCTTTCCATGGTGGCCCGGACGTCCGCGTCGTCGTCGATGATCAGGATGTTCATGGGGCGATCCCCCGCCCGGATTCGGCCAGCGCCTCCCGGATGGCCCGGGAGATGTGCCCGCCGTCGTAGGGCTTGAGCAGCAGTTTCTTGATGTTTCCGGCGCCGCCCAGGGCGTCGGCGGCCCGCTTGCGGCCCGAGACCAGGATCACCGGCATCCCCGGCGCGACGCGGCCGACCTCCTCGGCCAGATCCACGCCGTTGACCTCCGGCATGTCGTAGTCCGTGACCATGCAGTCGAAGCCGTCCGGGGTCTCGGCCAACGCGGCCAGGGCCCCGGCCGCGTCGCTGCGGGCCGTGACCTCGTACCCCAGGCGGGCGAGCACCCTGGGGATGGTCTCCAACTGGTCCTCGTCGTCCTCCACGAACAGGATATGTTCGCCGCGCCCGGGGTAGGCCTCGCGCGGAGCCAGGTCGGCGTCGGAGGCCTGCTCGAAGCAGGGCAGATAGATATCGAAGGCCGTACGCTCAAAGGGCGTGCTGGAGACCCGGATGGCTCCCTTGTGGACCTTGACGATGCCGTGGGCCACGGCCAGGCCGAGTCCCGTACCCTCGGCCTTGTCCTTGGTGGTGAAGAAGGGATCGAAGATGAGATCCCGAATCTCCAGGGGAATGCCCGGTCCGTTGTCCGCGATGCTCAAACGCAGATAGTTCCCGGGTTGCACGCTCAGAGTCCGGGCCCGCTCCCGGCCTATCCGCTCCTCGGTGAGCCCGACCTCGATGCGCCCGCCGATCTCTCGCAAGGCGTGAAAGGCGTTGGTCACGCAGTTCATGACGATCTGCTGGATCTGGATCGGGTCGGCGAAACTGTGGGTGTGCTTGGCTTCCAGATGCTCCATGACCACGATGTTGCGGGGCATGGAGGCCCGCACCAGGCCCACCGCATCCCGGATGACCTCGGCCACGTCCGTGGCCTGGAAGCCTTCCTGGGAAGGCCGCGAGAAAGTCAGAATCTGCTTCACCAGGGCGCTGCCGCGATGGGCCGCCCGAACCACCCTTTCCAGATCGGCCCGGGCCGGGACGCCCACCGGCAGATCCAGGAGGGCCAGCTCCGTGGAGTTGAGGATTGAGGTCAGGATGTTGTTGAAGTCGTGGGCGATTCCCCCGGCCAGGGTGCCGATGGCCTCCATCTTTTGGGACTGCTGGAGCTGGCGTTCCAGGTTGGCCTTGAAGGTCACGTCCTCGACCATGCCCTCGAAATGCCGAAGCATGCCGTCCTCGTCCAGCACCGGGCGGATGTTCACCGTCACCGTGATGTTCCGGCCGTCCTTGCGCTTGAGCCGGGTTTCGAAGCGCACCACCCCGCCGCCCTGCTCGGGCCCGATGTTCAGCGCCGCCGCGCGCTCCGGGTCCGCCCGCAGCACGGCCAGAAGGTTCTGATCCGACGCCCGGGCCTCCTCCAGCGTTTCACAGCCGAACATGGTGGCCAGGGCCTGGTTCACCTCCAGGTAGTCGCCCGCCGGTCCGGCCCGGAAGATGCCCAGGGGGGAGTTCTCGAAGATGCCCCGGTACTTCTCCTCGGCCGCGCGCAGATCCTCCTCGACGCGGCGCAGGGGCGAAATGTCGTAGATCACGCCCACCAGGCCGCTTTCGGCCCCCGTGGCGTCGAAGTAGGCGGCCTGGTGCAGGATCACGTCATGCAGCGCGCCATCGGTCGACAGCAGGCGACGTTCCTCACTGAGCACCTGGCCGGGGCGCAGCTCGCGCGGCCCGGCGCCCTCGTCCAGCTGGGCCAGCCCACCTCCCACGGTTCCCTCCTCGCGCCTCTCGCCGCGCCTGAGTCCGAACCAGCGCTCGAAGGCCGCGTTCCAGCCCCGGTACTGGCCCGCGCTGCCTTTGTAGTAGATGGGCAGCGGGATGGTGTCGATGAGCAGTTGAAGGAAGGCCACCTGATCCTTGATCCGGCGCTCGATCACCTTGCGGCGCTTGATGTTGTTCACCAGCGAGACGAGCACCAGGGAAAGGGCCAGGAAACTCACGATGAGGATCCAGAAGACCTGCTTGTTCAGTTCGTAAAAGGTGGGCGGCTCGTTGATCACGATGCTGCCCTCGGGCAGATCCTCCCGACGGATTTTGAACCTCTCCAGGAGTTCATGGTCGAACATGAAGCGTCCGTAGACCTTCTTGCCGATGCCCAGCGCGTCCGGGGCCTCGCCCTGAAGGATGCGCAGGGCCAGGCGGGCGGCCAGACGGCCGTGGTCGGCGCCGCGCAGCAGATGCCCGCCCACGATGCCGTGGCCCAGCAGAAACTCCCAGTTGCTGTAGATCGGCGCGTCGGTCTGAACCGACATCTGACTCAGGATCTCCTGGGTGGAGAAGAACTCACCGGACACGTCCTGGTACATGGGAATGAAGTAGATCAGGGTGTCGTCGGGGGCCGCGCGCACCAGGGTCATGAGCTTTCCCAAGTCGTTTTCCGAGACGAAAGTGAAGGCGAGTCGATCCCTGAGCGCGGGCACGGCCTGCTCCACCTGGGCCCGGATGGCCATGCCGGTGGTCGAACGGTCGCCGACCACGAGCACCTTGTCGCGGCCCGGATGCAGACGCATGGCCGTGCGCAGGCATTCCTCGGCGTCAATGTTCTCGACCACGCCGGTGACGTTGTGCATGACCTGGGGCAGGCGCTCCTGCTCGTTGACCCCGCAAAAGACCACCGGAGTGCCGGGAAACAGCTCGTCGCGCACGGACATGACGTAGTTGAAGGCGTCGTTGTCGGCCGCGATGACCACATGGAAATGGTGGCGGGCGAACTTGCCCCGAAACAACTCGAGGTACGCTGGCGACAGACTTTCCAGGTCGTGCTTCTTGGCGTCCAGGTACTCGATCTGAAGGTCGATGTCCTCGCCGCTTTCATCCAGGCCCGCGCGCACTCCGGCCAGGATGTCGTCGGACCAGGCGTAGCCGTTGTGGTAGGAATTGACGAAAAGGATATCCTTCTTGCTCCCCGAGCCGGCGTCCAGGGTGCCCGGAAGCAGGGCCAGAAGGAGCAGGAGCGGAAGCGCCGAGCGGGTCTTCACGGGCGCTCCCCGGAGCGCCACCAGAAATAAGGCACCCGGACCACCGGATTGGGTGTGGCGTTGTAGAAGTTCTCCAGGTAGGCGTTCACCTCGGCGCGGCCCGCCGTCCGGGGAAAATCCTCCGGCTCGACCAGCTCAAGCACCACCCGCCGCCGGGGCAGGCCCACGATTCCTGCCGCCGCCAACGCCGCCAACTGCATGGGCAGGTTGCCCAGGACGTGCGGCTCGCGGCCGAAGCCCCAGCTGAAGCTGCTGCCCCACAGGCCCCGCTGGCGCACCAGGACCACGCGCGCGTCGGGCACGGCCTTGAGCAGCCGCTCCACGGCCCCGTTGCGGCCCAGGCGCTCCTCGGGCTCTCGCGCCAGGCGGCCGCCGGGATAAAGCAGGACGTTGGCCCCCACCTCCAGGCTCCGCCGCACCAGCTCCAGGCCCCGGGCCACCTCGCGCATCTCGCGGCGGTTGGGGGCCGTGAGGTCCGGAATGAGCACCGTGCCCACGCGCCGGGCCATCCAGCCGATGACCGGCAGATCCGTGCGCTTGCCGTTGGCCAGGGGGATGGGCCGGAAGTCCTTGTGCAGGGAGGACAGGACGATGACCGGATCGATGAGCGCGGGATGATTGGGCAGGAAGAGTATCTTCCGGTCACCCCGGGCGCGCACGGCTTCCACGCCGCGCACCTCCACCCGGTAACGCAACCAGAGCAGGGCCTTCACCACCCCTCGCAACATGGCCGTCGAGCCCATCCCGCGACACTACCCCAAGCCCGGACAAGCCTCAACCGGAACCCCTCCGCCCCGGCCGGGGGCGTTGCATTGCGGGCGAAAACGGGGCACACCAGACTGCACGCCCCGGCTCCGGCCGGACGAAAAACGAAAAAAACGGCCCCAAGGGCCGGACGTGAAAGGAGTCGGCCATGCAGGTTCTCTCGTCGCAGGTGAAGGGATACATGGAGCGGTCCTCGTGGATCAGGCGCATGTTCGAGGCGGGCATCGAGCTGAAGAAGAAGCACGGCGAAACGGCCGTCTGCGACTTCAGCCTGGGCAACCCGGACCTGCCGCCGCCCGCGGTGGTCTGCGAAGGCCTGCGCGATCTGGCCGAGGAAGCAGGGCAGCCCTTCGCCTTCGGCTACATGCCGAACTTCGGCTACCCCAAGGTGCGCGAGGCCCTGGCAAAAGAGGTTTCGCGGGAGCAGGGGACGCCGGTCACGCCCGACTGCCTGGTCATCACCTGCGGCGCGGCCGGAGCCCTGAACGCCTTCTACCGCGCGGCCCTGGACCCCGGCGACGAGGTGATCTGCCCCTCGCCCTACTTCGTGGAGTACGGCTTCTACGTCGAAAACCACGGCGGCACGCTCAAGCCCGTGCCCACCACAGCCGACTTCGGCCTGGATCTGGCGGCTCTGGAGGCGGCCATCACGCCCCTCACCCGGGCCGTGCTCATCAACTCCCCGCACAACCCCACGGGACGGGTATATTCCCGCGAGGAACTGACCGCGCTGGCCGCGCTGCTGCGCAAGCACTGCGAGGGCCGGACCCGGCCGATCTTCCTCCTGGCCGACGAGCCCTACCGCTTCCTGGCCTTCGACGACGCGGAGGTGCCCTCGCTCCTGCCGCTCTACGAGCACACCGTGGTGCTCAGCTCCTTCTCCAAGAATCTCTCCCTGGCGGGCGCGCGGGTGGGCTACGCCCTGGTCAACCCGGCCATGCCCGGCCGCGACGAGATGGTCAACGGCATCACCCTGGCCAACCGCATCCTGGGCTTCGTCAACGCCCCGGCCCTGGCCCAGAAGCTCCTGCTCAAGGCCCTGGGCAGCCAGGTGGACGTGGATGTCTACCGCCGCCGCCGCGACCTCATGGCCGACGTGCTGCGCGACGCGGGATACGAATTCCACATGCCCAAGGGCGCTTTCTACTTCTTCCCCCAGGCTCCGGGGGGCGACGACGTGGCGTTCTGCGGGGCTCTGACCGAGGAACTGGTCCTGGCCGTGCCGGGACGAGGTTTCGGCGCGCCGGGCTACTTCCGGCTGGCCTTCTGCGTGGGCGAGGACGTGATCGAACGTTCGCGCGAGGGCTTCAAGCGGGCCCGGGCGCGTTTCCGCTAGCCCAGGCGGCCGAGCGCCAGGCCTCCGCCAACGGCCGCGAGCAGCCAGAAGACGGTCTTGAGCAGGGCCGCGCAGCGTGTGCCGCGAATGCGGCGAGAGAATCCCTCGATCCCGGAATCCTCGGGCTGGATGAGGAAACGAGCGAACAGCGTGAAATCGGACGTTGCGGGCATGAGGCGCCTCCCGGGCTGGATGTTGGTTCCGAACCGAGACTAGCCCGCGCCCGCCTTCCGATCCAATCGCATGATCCGAAGGGGGCCTTCGCTTTTTCCGATTGTCCCGGCCGATGCGGCCGGTATATGAGGTGGCCGTGGAGCTGTATCAGCTGAAAACATTCGTGGCCGTGGCCGATGAGGGCAACCTGTCCCGCGCGGCCGAACGCCTGTTCCTGAGCCAGCCTGCGGTCAGCGCCCAGATCAAGGCCCTGGAGGAGGAGCTGGGCGTGATCCTGTTCGCCCGCACGCCCAAGGGCATGGAGCCTACCCCGGCCGGGCGCGTGCTCCGCGACCGCGCCGAGGCCACCCTGCGCAGCGCCGACGACTTCCTGCACCAGGCCAGAAGCCTCAACGGCAGGCTCACCGGCTCCTTCCGACTGGGGCACAACACCGACCCGGAATTCCTGCGCCTGAGCCGCCTGACCCAGGCCGTGTCCCAGGAACACCCGGGCATCTCCCTGGAACTGCTCATCTCCAACTCCGGCGAAATCCGGCACGACCTTGACTCCGGCCGCCTGGACGCGGGCTACATCTATGGCGAAAGCCCACACCCCTCGGTGGAGACGGCGCTCCTGACACGCTCCCGGCTGGTCCTGGTTCTGCCCCCCCAATGGAACGCGGAGTGCCGTTCCGAGCCGCTGGAGCGGCTCGCGACCCGACCCTGGCTCTGGGCTCCGCCCGACTGCCCCTTCCACCGGGCCATCGCCTCCTACGTGGAGGAACGGGGCGTGACTCCCAACAAGGTTCTGGCCGCGAACGACGAGAACATGCTCGTGGCCCTGCTCAAGGCGGGCAAGGGGGCCTGTTTCCTGCGCCTGGACCGGGCCGAGGCGCTGGCGGCCCGGGGCGAGGGGCAGATATGGGAAGGCGGAGGGCTGGAGATCTCCGTCCGCCTGGCCTGGGCGGCCCGACGTTCCGCCGACCCCCTGGTGGCCGCCGTGCGGGCCTGCGTGCGCCGCGTCTGGGATCTGCCCGCCGAAAGCGCCTGAACCGCCGCACCTTGCCAACCCCCCCCCTTTCCACTACACCGAAAGGGATTTTTCCCAGCGAGGTGATCCCATGCGCATCCTCATCGTCGGTTCCGGCGGCCGCGAACACGCCCTGGCCTGGAAGCTGCGCCAGAGCCCCCTGGTCATGGACCTGTTCATCGCCCCCGGCAACGGCGGCACGGCCCAGGAGGGCGTCAACGTGCCGGTGGCCGACTCCGACCTGCCCGGTCTGGTGGCCCTGGCCAAGGAAAAGCGGATCGACCTGGTGGTCGCCGGTCCCGAGGCCCCCCTGGTCCTGGGGCTGCAGAACGCCCTGGAGAAGGAGGGCATCCCCTGCTTCGGCCCCAGCGCCTTCGCGGCCAACCTGGAAGGCAGCAAGGCCTTCTCCAAGACCGTCATGCGCGAGTCCGGCGTGCCCACCGCGCCGTTCATGGTCTTCGATGAATTCGAGCGCGCCCGGGCCTTCGTCCAGGAGCGCGGCGCTCCCCTGGTGATCAAGGCCGACGGCCTGGCCGCGGGCAAGGGCGTGGTGGTGGTCAAGACCACCGAGGAGGCCCTGGCCACGCTGGAAGACATGATGGTCCGCAAGGTCTTCGGCTCGGCCGGGGACCGCGTGGTGGTCGAGGAGGCCCTGACGGGCGAGGAGGCCTCCTTCCTGGCCTTCTGCGACGGCGAGCGCTACGCCGTGCTGCCTTCGGCCCAGGACCACAAGGCCGTCGGGGAAGGCGACACCGGCCCCAACACCGGCGGCATGGGGGCCTACAGCCCAGCCCCGATCCTGCCCCGTGAACGCTACGAAGAGACCGCCGAACTGGTCATCGCGCCCATCCTCAGGAATCTGGCCAACAAGGGCCAGCCCTTCCGGGGCGTGCTCTACGCCGGGCTGATGTACACCGACAAGGGCCCCATGGTCCTGGAATACAACGTACGCTTCGGCGATCCCGAGTGCCAGCCGCTGCTCCTGCGTCTGGACTCGGATCTGGCCGAAATCATGCTGGCCTGCGCCCGAGGCGATCTGGGCGGCGTGGAAGTCCGCTGCCGCCCCGAAACCGCGCTCTGCGTGGTCATGGCCGCCAAGGGTTATCCCGGAGCCTACCCCAAGGGCATGGAGATCACCGGCATCCCCGAGGCCGACGCCGTGCCCGGGGTCAAGGTCTTCCAGGCCGGAACCCGGCTGGAGGGCGGCAAGATCTTCAGCAGCGGCGGACGGATTCTGGACGTCACGGCCCTGGGAGCGGACCTGGCCCAGGCGCAGAAGGCCGCCTACGAGGCCGTGGGGCGCATTCATTTCCAAAACAGTTATTTCCGAGGCGACATCGGCGCCAAGGGACTGAAACGAATCGGAGGATGACGGCCGTATGGTCAAGGTCGCGATCTTCATGGGCAGCATCTCGGACGAGGAAAAAATGCGGCCCTGTTCCCAGGTTCTGAACGACCTGGGCGTGGAGCACCTCTTCACCGTCACCAGCGCGCACCGCACTCCGGAGCGCACGGCCCGGCTCGTGGCCGAGCTGGAGGCCGGAGGCTGCCAGGTCTTCATCTGCGCTGCGGGAATGGCCGCGCATCTGGCCGGGGCCGTGGCCGCCAAGACGGCCAAACCGGTCATCGGCGTGCCGCTTTCGGCATCAGCCCTGGGCGGCATGGACGCCCTGCTCTCCACGGTGATGATGCCCCCCGGCTTCCCCGTGGGCACCGTGGCCCTGGATTCGGCCGGGGCGCGCAACGCCGCTTGGCTGGCCGCCCAGATCCTGGCCCTTTCCGACCCGGAGCTGGCCGGGCGCATCACCAAGGCCCGCGAGGGCTTCGTCGCCTCCGTGGAGAAGGCGGCGGCCTCGCTGGAAGAGAAAAAGTGATCCTCAAGGACGCCCGCCAGCGGGTGGTGAACTACCTGCGCATCAGCGTCACGGACCGCTGCAATCTGCGCTGTCTGTACTGCTCGGCCCAGGACCAGGAGTTCATTCCGCACCCGGAGATCCTGCGCTACGAGGAACTCCTCGAGATCATCGCCCTGGCCCGCGGCCTGTCCATCGGCAAGGTCCGGTTCACCGGCGGTGAACCGTTCGCGCGCAAGGGCTTCCCGGAATTCGTGGCCGAGGTGTTGGCCCGTTTCCCGGACCTGGACCTGCGGGTGACGACCAACGCCACGCTCATCGGGCCGCATCTCGCCTTTCTGCGTGACCGGGGACTCAAGCGGCTGAACATCTCCCTGGACACCCTGGACCCGGCGAAGTTCGCCCGGATCACCGGCCGGGATCTGTTCCCCGAAGTCTGGGCGAACATCCGGAGCGCCCTGGACCTGGGCTTCCGCGTCAAGATCAACGCCGTGGCCATGAAGGGCGTCAACGACGCCGAACTGGGAGCCTTCCTGGACCTGGCCCGCACCCGCCCGTTGGACGTGCGCTTCATCGAGTTCATGCCCATGGGCGGTTCGGACTGGAGCCCGGAATCGGTCTGGACCGCCGGGGAGATCCTGGAACAGGCCCGCGGCCTGGCCGATCTCACTCCCCTGCCCCGGCTCGGTGCGGATCAGGGCCCGGCGCGGGTCTACGCCATCACCGGAGGCCTGGGCCGCTTCGGGCTCATCTCGCCCCTGACCGACCACTTCTGCGGCACGTGCAACCGCCTGCGACTGACGGCCGACGGCCACCTGCGCACCTGCCTGTTTTCGGACAAGGTCTATCGGCTCAAGGGCATCCTGCGCCACCCCCGGCTGGGAGCCGAGCACGTGCGCCGGGTCATGCTCCTGGCCAACGAACGCAAGCCTTTGGGGCACGACATCCTGGAAAAGCGGGCACGCGGACGTGGCGTCTGCGGCACGCCCATGTCCGCCATCGGCGGCTGACGGATCGTCCGCCGCCCGGTCAGTTGGTCGCCGCGCCGGAAATCGGGCGCGGCGCGGCCGTTTCAGCGGCCAGCCGGACCACGTGGGTGGAGAAGACCTTCTCCCCGGGGGAGCAACGGGGGCAGCCCTCGGAGACGATCATGCAGGTCTCGTCCAGGGAGGCGGGATCGATGCCCGCGCCGAGAAGGATGCGCGTCGTGTCTCCGGCGGCCCAGAGCAAGGGATGGCCGCATTGGGCGCATTCCACATAGAGCAGTTCGGGGTCCATTCTTTTCGCCATGTTTCCACCCTGATTCCTTCGCTCGTGCGTTCAAGGATGGATTCCGCCTGGACACTCCAGGTAAGAGGATAACCCGCGTCGACGAAAAAGCAAGTTCCTTTTCTCCCGCACTTTTTCCCATCTCTCCACAAGACCGCGCCAAGCCTTGGCCGAACCCACGCAGCAAGCGATAAAACCTAACGGAAAGCTCAAGATTGCTTTTGACTTTTCAAGAATCATGGGATGTAAGAGCCCTGTTTCGCAAAGGAGGAGGCGCATGGAGTTTCCGTTGAAGGCCGCCATCGAGCTGACGGCCGCACAGGCCCGCGTGAGGGCCATGACGGCGGAGGAGATGCTGGATCTGATCCGAGGATTGAACGCCCGCCTCGACGACGTTCGATCCCAGGCCGGACCGCAGGAGGACGCGGCTCCCCTTGATCCGCGCAAGGCCGTGCGCGAGAAGAGCATCATCTGCATGGAGTCCGGGCGGCCCTTCCGTGTGCTCACCCGACGACATCTGGCCAAATACGGACTGACCCCCGAGCAGTACCGGGCCAAGTGGGGCTACCCCGCGGACATGCCCTTGATCTGCAAGGCCCTGCAGCGCGAGCGCCGCAAGAAGATGCGCGAGATCAAGCTCTGGGAAAAAAGAGGGAAATAGGCTCCGGCCGAAACAGACGGCGGCGGGATGGGCCTTCGGCCCGTCCCGCCGCGTTTTTTGGCGGCGGACGGCGGCCCTTGCGGACCGACGTTCGCCGGAGAGGGCGATGGTTACGCCAGGGCCGCCTCGGGGCTGCTGGAGTCGATGCCGAAGGCCTCGCCCACCGCCTTGTAGGTCAGCTTGCCCTTATGGGTGTTCAGGCCCTTGAGCAGGCTCGGATCCTCGCGCAGGGCCTCGAGGCCCTTGTCCGCGAGCTTCATGGCGTACGGCAGGGTCTGGTTGACGAGGGCGAAGGTCGAGGTGCGCGGCACGGCGCCGGGCATGTTGGCCACGCCGTAATGCACCACGCCGTCCACCACATAGGTGGGGTGGTCGTGGGTGGTGGCCTTGATGGTTTCCACGCAGCCGCCCTGGTCCACGGCCACGTCCACGATCACCGAGCCCTCCTTCATGGTCGAGAGCATGTCCCGGGTGACCAGGCGCGGTGCCTTGGCGCCGGTGACGAGCACCGCGCCCACCACCAGGTCGGCGCGCTTCACGGCCTCACGGATGTTCGGCTCGGTGGAGGCCATGGTGATGAGCCGTCCCTGGAAGATATCGTCCAGGTACTGCAGCCGCGAGTGGGAAAGATCCATGATCATGACCCGGGCGCCCATGCCCACGGCGACCTTGGCCGCATTGGTGCCGACCACGCCGCCGCCGAGGATGAGCACGAAGGCCGGGGGCACGCCGGGCACGCCGCCCAGGATCACGCCGCGCCCGCCCTGGGTCTTCTCCAGATAGTGAGCACCCACTTGGGTAGCCATCCGTCCGGCCACTTCACTCATGGGCATGAGCAGGGGCAGGCTTCCGTCGGCCTTCTGCACGGTCTCGTAGGCCACGGACGTGGTCCCGGACTTGAGCAGGGCGTCGGTCTGGGGTCGGTCCGCGGCCAAATGCAGATAGGTGAAGAGCAGCAGGTCATCACGCAGGTACTTGTATTCCGCCGACACGGGCTCCTTGACCTTGATGACCATCTGGGCCGCCCAGGCGTCCTTGGCGTTCACCAGCTTGGCCCCGGCGGCCTGGTACTCGGCGTCGGACAAACCGCTGCCCAGACCGGCGCCGCTCTCCACGAGCACGGTGTGCCCGCGACGGGCCAGGCTCTCCACGGCGCCGGGGGTCATGGACACCCGGTTCTCCAGCGTCTTGATCTCCTTGGGAATGCCGATGATCATGGGAAGGCTCCTGTCTGGGGTTGGTGATTAGGATTCAGGAAACCAGACGCGCGCGCCCCGGGGCAGGGGCACCCACTTGCGCCTGGCCTTCATGACCACGAAGGTTTCACTGGAGCCGATGCCGCCCACCTGGGACAGATCCCGGTCCAGAAAGGAATACAGTTCGCCTACGTCGTCGGGCAGAACCAACTCCACCAGGATGTCGTAGCGCCCGGTGACCACTGCGGCCCAATTGACGTTCGGCAGACCCGCGATCTGCTCAAGCTTCTCGTCCAACAGCTTGTGGCTGGTGAGCGAGAGTCCCACCAGGGCCACGCAGATTCCCTTGACCCGGAACGGGTCCACCAGTCCGGCCACCTTGACCAGGCTCGCGCGCAGCAGATTCTTCAGCCTGGAGCGCACGGTGGGTCCGCTCACGCCCAACTTCGCGGCCAAATCTCCGGCCGAAGCCTGGCCGTTCTCCGCCAGAACGGCCACGAGGCGCTTGTCCAACTGGTCGAGGGGAACTTTCATCTGTGGAACCATTTTTTCCTTTATGAAAATTTATAGCGGCTTTTTATTCTTTTCAGAAAATATTTGTCAATAATTTTTTCATTACTTCAATTCTGTAATTCTGCCGGGCACAAGGCCGCGGCCCCAGCCTTGTGCCCCGGCGCCCCTTCATGTATATCCTGGCAAACCGGAACCGGAGGGCAAGAACACGGTGGCGGAAAAACGCCTCTTATCCGTGGCCGAGATCGCGCGACAGCTGGACGTGCCGGAATCCACCCTGCACTACTGGAAGAACCGCTTCTCTCAATATCTGCCGAGCTTCGGCCGGGGCCGTCTGAAGCGCTTCCAACCCGAAGCCGTGGAGGCCTTCCGGACCATCGCCCGCCTGCTCAAGTCCGGGCGCTCCTCGGAAGAGGTCATGGCCGAGCTGGCCCGAACCTACCCCCTCAACGCCCAGGCCGTCCCGCCCCTCTCCGAGACTTCGCCTCCGCTGCCCGAGCAGGCCCTGGAACCGGCCCTTCGCTTGGCCGCCGGAATGGGCCTGGAAATGGCCCGAGCCTTGGGCCAGGGCATCCGCGAAGCCCTCACCGGACTGGTTCCGCCCCAAGCCCTACCCGCCGAGGACACCACCCGCATCCAGGAAACCCTTGATGAGGCGGCCCAGCGGCTGGCCTGCCACTCCGGCGAACTCGAAACCCTGCGCGCCGAAAACCTCGATCTCAAGGGCAAGCTCCAGATCCTCGAAGCCGAGTTGGTCCGTCTGCGCAAGGACCGCCGCGAGCTGGAGCGCTTCCTTCTTGACAAAATCAAGGGCATGACTACCTGAACCCTCGGCGCCGGGCCGTCCGGGGCCGCCAGCCCCTCCCCGCGCCATCGTTCCCTTCCCGTCCGGGCGTCCCGTCCCGACGGGACGACTCTTTTCTTCATTCAAGGAGACTTTCGGCATGAGCGCCACGGAAAAGACCTTCGAATTCAAGGCGGAAATCAAACAGCTTCTCGAAATCCTGGTCCATTCCCTCTACACCAACAAGGAAATCTTCCTCCGCGAGCTCGTCTCCAACGCCTCCGACGCACTGGACAAGCAGCGCTTCGCCGCCGCGTCCGGCGAGGACGCGGCCGAGGACGCGGCCCCGGCCATCCGCATCGATCTGGACGCCGAGGCCAAGACCCTGGCGGTGACCGACAACGGCATCGGCATGACCCGAGAGGAACTGGTCCAGAACATCGGCACCATCGCCCACTCGGGCTCGGCCGAGTTCGCCCGCCGCGTGGCCCAGGCCAAGAACAACGGCGGCTCCACGGGTCTGGACAACCTCATCGGCCGTTTCGGCGTGGGCTTCTACTCCGTGTACATGGTCGCGGATGCGGTGGAGGTGACCACCAGAAGCGCCCAGGCCGGCGCCCCGGCCCAGGTCTGGACCTCGGACGGAAAGGGCTCCTACACCATCACCGAGGCTCCGGCGGACACCCCGCGCGGCACGCGCATCCTCGTGCGGCTCAAGCCCGACCTGGTGCCCCAGTTCACGGACCCGGAGCTGATCAAGGAGATCATCAAGCGCCATTCCAATTTCATCTCCTTCCCCATCCTGGTCAACGGCGAACGGGTGAACACCGTGCCCGCGCTCTGGCGCGAGCCGAAATTCCAGGTCACGCCCGAGCAGTACAAGGAGTTTTACTCCTTCCTGACCCATGACGACGCCGAACCCCTGGCGAACATGCACATCTCCGTGGACGCTCCGGTGCAGTTCAACGCCCTGCTTTTCGTGCCGCCCCACGACACCGACCTCCTGGGCCTGAACCGCGAAGACTGGGGCCAGGACCTCTACGTACGCCGGGTGCTCATCGAGCGCCGCGACAAGGATCTGCTGCCGCGCTATCTGTCTTTCGTGCGCGGCGTGGTGGACACCGAGGATCTGCCCCTGAACATCTCGCGCGAGACGCTCCAGGACAACCTGCTCATCCGCAAGATGCACTCCACCCTGACCAAACAGGTCCTCGGCGAACTGGAGAAGATGACGACGGACGCGGACAAGTACGCCGCGTTCTGGCGCGCCCACGGCCAGATTTTCAAGACCGGTTACTCGGACTATGTCAACCGGGAGAAGTTCGCCGCCCTGCTGCGCTTCAACTCCTCGGCCGACACCGACGCCCAGGGCCTGACCTCGCTGGACACCTACATCGATCGCGCCAAAACCGGCCAGAAGGCCGTGTACTACGCCTTCGCGCCCAGCCGCGAGGCCGCCGGTCTCTCGCCGCACCTGGAGATATTCCGGCGCAAAGGACTGGAGGTGCTCTACCTCTACGAACCCGTGGACGAGTTCGTCATGGAGAGCCTGCGGGAATATAAGGAATTCAAGCTGACGGCCGCCGAGCACGCCCCGGCCGCCGACCTGGAGCAATTCCCGGACGAGGCCGGGAAGCGCACGGCCGAGGAGCTGTCCGGGAAGGACGCCGAGGCCCTGCCCGGGCTGCTGGCCCGCATCAAGGACATCCTCGGGGAGCAAGTCACGGAGGTGAAGGCCTCCGAGCGGCTCTCCGAAAGCCCGGTCTGCCTGGCCAACCCCGATGGCCGGGTGACCTCCTCCATGGACAAGATCATGCGCGTCATGAGCCGGGACACGAGCATTCCCAAGAAGGTTCTGGAGGTGAACCCGGACCACCCCCTGGTGCGCAACCTTCTGGGCGTGTTCCGCGCGAACCCCGAAGATCCTTTCCTGGAGCAGGCCATCCGGCAGCTCTTCGAGTCGGCCCTGCTCCTGGACGGCTACCTAGCCGACCCGCACGCCCTGGTGGGACGCATGCAGGATCTGCTGACCAAGGCCAGCGGCTGGTACGCGAAGACCCGCGAACAGAACGGGAACTCATGAGAAAAGGCGGGGTTTCGGCCCCGCCTTTTCTCCCTTTCCCCCGTCCCGAACGTCATTCCCCGTGCAAGATGAGCCCGCAGCCCATGCGTTCCCCCAGGGCCGCGCATTCCCCGCACAATTCGCCCTCCTCGGGCACATCCCCCGGCTCCAGCCGCCGCACCTGCACCTCGGGCCCGTCAACCGGCAGATGGCGGCAGGAACGGCACCAATGCCAGACGTCGCCCCCCGAACCGGAGCCGGGCCTCCGCCGGAATTCCATGACAAGTCCCATTCCCCCCCCCTTTCCCCAACGAAATCGCAATACCCCCTTGATACGAAATGTCAATAATCATGGCTCGATTGCTCCATCAATCTTGCCTCCCTCGCCCCGCGCCGCCTCCAACAGGACGCGCTCGGCCTCACGCGCCGGCCCAGGGTCGGTGAGCTTCAACCCCAGGCCGTCACGGACGTAGAACACGTCGGCCACCCTCCCCCCGGAGGAGGCGATGCGCGCGGACTGGATGTCCAGGCCGAGGCGATGCAGGGCCAGCGCCACGTCGTGCAGGAGCCCGAGGCGGTCCCCGGCCTTGACCTCGATGCGGGTGAGGAAGTCGCTCTCGTCGTTGTCCACGCTCACGGAGGGCCGGTAGCGCGGGCGGGCGGCCGAGACGCTCAGGGGGGAGCGGCGACGCTCCTCCAACCGGTACTCCAGGTCGAGCTTGCCGGTGAGGGCGTAGTGGGCGCTGCGCTGCACACGGCCCCAGGCTTCCTCCGGGAAAAGATTGTCCGGCGGCTCGGAAACCACGAAGGTGTCCAGGGCCGCGCCGCCCTTCCAGGTGAGCAGTTCGGCCGAGCGGATGTCCAGGCCATGCAGGCTGAGCACCCCGGCCAAGGTGGCGAAGAGTCCGGGCCGGTCCAGGGCCGCGACGGTCAGCTCCCAGTAGCCGGGCACGGCCGTCGGGCGCGCCCGGACCAGGCAGACGCCGATCCCGCCCTTGTCGCCGGGCTTGCGGCGACGGTCCTCGGCCACGGCCTCCTCCAACTCCCCGGCAAGCTCCAGGTGCTCCAGCAGGGTTTCGGCGTCCAGCACATGCAGGGCGCGGACCGGCATGGCGTCCAGACCTCGCTCCACGACCTCCGAAGAAAACCGCCCGACGGCCAGGGCCCGCACCCGATCGCGTTTCTCCACGATCTTGCGGGCCGCGTCCGGCTCGGACAGGGGCCCCTCGGTGAGCAACTTGCGGACCTTGAAAAACAGCTCGGCCATGAGGGCCGCCGTCCAGTTGTTCCAGGCCCGGGGGCCGGTGGCCAGGCCGTCGGCCACCGAGAGCAGGGCCAACATGTCCAGGCGGCGGGCCGTGCCCACCACCTCGGCGGCCTGGGAGACCACGTTCTCGTCGGAGAGGTCGCGACGCGTGGCCGCGATGGGCAGGAAGAGATGCCGACGCACCAGAAAGGCCCCGTCCTCGGCGATTTCCGGCGCGCCCCCGAAACGGGCCGCCACCTCCCGGCATATCTCCTCGCCGCGTTCGGAGTGGTCCCCGGGCAAGGGCTTGCCCAGGTCATGGCACAGTCCCGCCAGCAGAAGCGCCGTGGCGTCGTCCAGGCGACCGGCGGCCTCCCCGCACCAGCGACAGCCTCCGGGCGGTTCGCCGCCCGCCCCCGGCCGCAGGAAGCGGGCCAGGACGCGTACGCATTCCAGGGTGTGCCGCCCCAGAGGATGGAGGTGGTAGTCGTCGAACTGGACCAGATGCTCGGCCCGGCCGAATTCCGGGATCAGCGCCGAGAGCAGGCCGGTCTCGGCCAGCACCTGGACCGGCCCCTGCCCCGGTTCCCGGTCGACCAGGAAGAGTTCCAGCATGGTCCGCAGGATTCCCGGACGGCCGGACAGGGCGGCCGACAACCCGGGCAGGGCGGCGCGGATAACACGCAAGGCGGGCCAGGAAACCGGCCGCCGCGAACGGGCCGAGGCCAGGAAGATCGCCAGGGCCGCGTCCGGATTGCTGGAAAGCTGCCTCGGATCGCGGAAATCCAGCCCGGCCGTGCTGTCGATGAGCCTCGGGTCGTCGGGTCGGGCGAGGCGGCGCGGTCCGGCGCAGCAGGCCCGCCAGCAGGCCTGACGCATGGTCTTGATTCCGGCCATGCAGCGGTGCAGGCGGGAAAGGAAGGCCTCCACGGCCAGGGCCCGGCTTGGACCACCGAACCCCAGGGCCTCGGCCACCCGGGGCTGATGCTCGAAAGTCAGGGTGTCCAACCGCCGCCCGGCGGCCAGGTGCAGGGCCGTGCGCGCCCGCAGGAGAAACATCCCGTGCTGATCCAGTTCCGCGCGCTCCTCGCCGGTGAACAGGTCCAGCGGCTTTCCGCCGAGTTCCAGGATTCGTTCGAGCCAGCGGATGTGATGGCGGCCGCGCAGCCCGCCCAGGCCGTTTTTCAGATCCGGTTCCAACAGACCGGAGCCGTCGCCGTACTGGGCCTCGCGCAGGGCGTTCTGCTCGGCAAGCCAGCGGGCGAAGCCCAAGGCACGGCGGGGAGCCACTCGGGAGGCCAGACCCGCCATCAGTTTTTCCGCTGGTGCGGGGTCACCGGCCACGGCCCGGGCGTCCAGCAGGGAGGCCAGGACCTGGGGTTCGGAGCGGGCCAGCGACAGGCAGTCGGCCAGGGAGCGCACCCCCTGGCCCAGGTCCAGCCCCAGGTTCCAAAGGGGATGGAACAGGGCCCGGACCAATTCGAGGGCCCGCCGCGGCACGCTCCCGGAAAAGAGAACGAAACAGTCGATGTCTGAATGGGGACAGAGCTCGGAGCGGCCGTAGCCGCCCACGGCCAGAAGGCAGAAGGGGGCGGCCGGAAGCGTTCCGGCCAGTTCCGCGAACCGGGCGCGGAAATAGCGATCCACCGCGGCGGACAAGCGGGCCGGGAACCCGTCCAGGTTCCCGGCCCGGGCTTCATCCAACAACGCCGACCGTTCCACGCCGAGCGCGGCCGCGGCCGGTGAAGGAGCCTCGGCGTCCCGGCCCATGCCGAAGCGGCCTAGATGGCCGCCTCGCCCGTCTCGCCGGTGCGGATGCGGACGACTTCCTCGATGGGCGAGACGAAGATCTTGCCGTCGCCCACCTGGCCGGTGACGGCGGCCTTGCGGGCGGCCTCCACCACCTCGGCCACGCGGGCGGATTCCACCACCACCTCGATCTTGACCTTGGCCACGAAGTCCACTTGATACTCGGCCCCGCGATAGACCTCGCGATGCCCGCCCTGGCGGCCGAAACCCTTGACGTCGGTGACGGTCATGCCCTTGACCCCGAGCTGGGCCAGGGCGTCCTTGACCTCGTCCAGCTTGAAGGTTCTGGTGATGATCTCGATCTTCTTCATGCGGTTCTCCTCGCGGATTGCGGTCTCAAGCCTCGGCTAGAGCTGGTAGCCCGTTTCGCTGTGCTGGGAGATGTCCAGGCCCCTGATCTCGTCCTCCTCGCTCGGACGCATGCCGATGGTGGCGTCCACGACCTTGAACAGGATCGCGCTCATGACGCCGCAGAAGGCCCAGGTGGCCAGCACGGAAACCAACTGTATCCAAAGCTGTTTCGGATTGCCAGCGAGCAGCCCCTGAGCGTTCACCGAGGCGAACACGCCGGTGAGCAGCGCGCCCAGGGTGCCGCCCACGCCATGCACGCCGACCACGTCCAGGGCGTCGTCGTAGCCGAACTTGTGCTTCAGAAAGATGCCGCCGTAGCAGACAGCCCCTCCCAGGGCGCCGATGATCAGGGAGGCCCCGGGGGTCACGAAGCCCGCGCCGGGGGTGATGGCCACCAGCCCGGCCACCGCGCCGGAGGCCGCGCCCAGGGTGGTGGGCTTGCCGTTGTGCAGCCATTCCACGAGAATCCAGGCCACCGAGGCGGCGGCGGTGGCCATGTGCGTGGTCACGAAGGCGTTGGCGGCCACCTCGTTGGCGGCCAGGGCCGAACCGGCGTTGAAACCGAACCAGCCGAACCAGAGGATGCCCGCGCCGAGCACGGTCATGGGCAGGTTGTGGGGGATGAACGGGGTATGGCCGTGGCCCTTGCGCTTGCCGAGCAGGATGGCCACCACCAGGGCGGCCGAGCCGGAACTCATGTGCACCACCGCGCCGCCCGCGAAGTCCAGGGCGCCCATCTGCTGCATCCAGCCGCCGCCCCAGACCCAGTAGGCCATGGGACAGTAGACCAGGAGCAGCCAGAGCGCTGAGAAGACGAGGAAGCCGGCGAACTTCATGCGTTCCGCGAAGGCCCCGGAGATGAGCGCCGGAGTGATGACCGCGAACATGCACTGGAAGATCATGAAGGCCAGATGGGGGATGGTCGGGGCCGGACTGCCCTCCACGCCCATGCCGACCCCGTTCAGGAAGGCGAACTCCAAGCCGCCGAACAGCCCGCCCAGGCTCTTGCCGAAGGCCAGGGAGTAGCCGAGCACGGCCCAGAGCACGGACACCAGCCCGATGAGGATGAAGCTGTGCATGACCGTGGAGAGCACGTTCTTGCTCCGCACCAGGCCGCCGTAAAACAGAGCCAACCCCGGGGTCATGAGCATGACCAGGGCCGAGGAGATGAGAATGAATGCCGTGTCCGCTGCGTTCATCGGGATTCCTCCAAGCGGGGCCGCCGCCTCTCTTTTTTTAACAAAAAAGAAAAATTGCCTCTCAGTCTGGCAAGATGTGTCGCTCGCCGCCTGCAGCCACTTTTCGCTTTTATTTCAAAGCATAATCGGCAAAAGAAACTGGCGAAACACAATCCTGGCGTATCATTTTTGTTAAAAAATGACCAATGCATCCCAGACGGGAGGAAACAAAGCAAGGAGCGGGCCAGGTTGGGTGGCCAGACTACCAGGCGTAGGGCTCTTTCTCGCGGAACTCGAAGATGTAGGGCATTTCCGGCTGAGACACGGGCACGACCCCCTCGGCATCGATGCGGAAGCGCTCGTTGCAGACGGTCACGGCCGCCTCCGGGGTCTTGGGAAGATCTGAGGAACGGGGCGCGGCCCCCAGGGGCTCCAGGCGGCCGTAGACTTCCACCCATTGCCCCTGGGGCGTGTGGCCCAGGTCGGCCAGGAACCCGGCGGCCACGGCGTCGGCCAGGCAGCAGACCACGGCCACCCGGCTCACCAGGGCCTGACCTTGGCCGTCCAGCGCGGGGCTCCGGCGGACCACGCCCCGGACCACGAAGCGCGCGGGCGCGTCCGTGGGCCGCTGGTCAGCCAGCAGGAACAGCTCGGCCAGATTCATCCGCACGTATTCCCGGCCCTCGAACGTGACCCGCGAGGGCTCCACCGGCTCCGGCCCGGGCTCCAGGGAACTCCGGCGCGGGGCCTGGGACGACGTGGGGGACTCGGACGGCTCACCGCCCACGCCGGTCACGGCCAAGATCGCCAGCCCCAGACAGAGCCCCAGGGACAGCAGCCGCAGTACGCCGCCGGGCCGGGGGCCGGGAGCCCGCGTGGCCGCCAGGGGGGCCAGCAGGATCAAAATCGCCCCTGTGACGAGACTCACGGGGATGAAGCGGGGGTTGAGGAAGTACCAATAGCGGTCCGAGAGGGCCAGACCGGCCAGGAGCCCGCCCAGGAGGAGCAGGGCCAGACCGTCCAGCAGGGGCATGACGCGGCCGCGCACGGCTAGCCCCAGAGCGCCGTGAGCAGGGCGCAGAGGACGAAGATCAGAACCGTGGGCACCACGACCAGGGATCGGAACACCGGCCGCCGGAACACGGCCAGATAGGCCGGGATGAGCTTCAGGTCGAGCATGGGCCCCAGAGCCAGAAAGGCCAACTGCGCCCCGCGCGGGAACATGGTCAGGCTGGCGGCCACGAAGGCGTCGGCCTGGGAGCAGATGGACAACAGGACGGCTAGGAGCATGAGGGCGGCCACCGCGCCCAGCGGGCTCCCGGCCACGGCCTCCAGCACGCCCTGGGGCAGGAAGACCTTGAAGATGGCCGAGGCCACCGCGCCCAGCACGAGGAAACGGCTCATATCCAGGAACTCTTCGGCCGCGTGGCGCAGCGCGGAGAGGAGTTTCGATCCGCCATGCGCCCCGCCGTGGGCGCGGCAGGAACAGCCCGCGTCGTGGGCCATGTCCAGGCCCGGGGCCAGGATGTCCCGCGCCTTGCGATCGCCCAGGGCCAGGCCCAGGGCCGCCGCCGGAACGGCCACCAGGGCCACCCGGCCGAGAACCATGCCCCAGTCGCCCCGGAAGGCCACCCAGGTGGCCAGCATGGAGATCGGATTGACCACCGGCGCGGCCAGCATGTAGGGCAGCGCGGCGGCCACGGGCACCCCTTTGCGCAGCAGCCGCCGGGCCAGGGGCACGATGCCGCACTCGCAGGCCGGGAGCAGAAACCCGGCCAGCAGTCCGGCCAGGACGCGACCCGCCCGGTGTTTCGGCAACAGGCGGTCCAGGGCCCCTTCAGGCATCCAGGCCTCCACCGCCCCGGCGGCCAGGGAGCCCAGCAGCAGAAACGGCGCCGCCTCCAGCACGATGGCCGTGACCACGGCGGCGAACGCCTGCAATCCGCTGAAATCCATGTCCTTCACCAACTCCCGGCGCGGCCTTGACAGAGAATGCAACTTTGTTGCATGACGGCCGTGCAACTCTGTTGCAGACTCCGCATCTCCTAGCCCAAAACCGGAGGCCCCGCAATGAAACGCCTGCTCCTCGTCCTCTTCCTCGCCCTCCTCTGGGCCTGCCCGGCTTCGGCCGACAAACTGCCCGTGGCCGTGGGCATCGAGCCCATGAAATATTTCGTGGACAGGATCGGCGGCGACATGGTGGAAACCACGGTCATGGTCCCGGCCGGTTCTGATCCGCACACCTACGAACCCAAGCCCTCGCAAATGCGCGCCATTTCCTCGGCCACGCTCTACTTCTCCCTGGGGCTGGAATTCGAGGAGGCCTGGGTGCCGCGTTTCCAGGCCGCCAATCCCAAACTCAAGGTGGTCCGCGCCGACTTCGGCATCCGCAAGCTGCGCATGGAGGAGCATCACCACCACGACGGGCAGGACGCCGGGACGGCCCACGAGAACGAGGACGATCCGCACGTCTGGACCGCGCCGCCCCTGGTCAAGTTCATCGCCGAACACATCCTGGAATCCCTGTCCGAGGCCGACCCGGCCAACGCCGCCGCCTACCGCCGCAATGAGGCCGACTTCCTGCGCGAACTGGACCAGCTCGACGCCGAGATCCGCGCCGCGCTCAAGGGCGTGCCCAGGAACCGTCGCGCCTTCCTGGTTTTCCACCCCTCCTGGGGCTACTTCGCGAAAACCTACGGCCTGACCCAGGAGGCCGTGGAGATCGAGGGCAAGGAGCCCGGTCCCAAGGAGCTGTCACGGCTCATCGACGAGGCGAAAAAGGACGGCATCAAGGTCGTCTTCATCCAGCCCCAGTTCTCGAAGCGCACGGCCGAGGCCATCGCCCGGGCCATCGACGGACGGGTGGCCCTGGCCGACCCGCTGGCCGAGAACTGGGCCGACAATCTGCGGGAGGCGGCCAAGGCCTTCCGGGCGAGCATGAAGTAGGCGCGGGCGGCGCAGCCGCCGCGAAGGTGGTCCGCATGGATGTCGAGGCATATCTGCGCCGGGCCGGGCTTCCGGCCACGGCCCACCGGGTCCAGGTTCTGAAGGCGCTGGCCGAAGCGGGCCGGGCCCTCACGCCCCAGGAACTGCTGGCCCTGGTGGGCGGGGGCATGAACCGCGTGACCCTCTACCGCATCCTGGACCTCTTCGTGGAGCACGGTCTGGCCCAGCGCCACAGCGCGGGCGAACGGGCCCTGCGCTACTGCCTGGAGGCCTCCCCCGCGGCCAAGGGCCACGGCCACTTCCACTGCAACCGATGCGGCCGCACCGAATGCCTGCCCGCATCGGCCCTGGACCTGGAGGCCCTGTCCCGGAGCTTCCCGTTCACCATCGAGCACGCCGAGGTGCGCTTCGACGGGATCTGCGCCGACTGCCTCAAGAACGGCGACTGACCACTCCCCGACCCAGGGCGACCGTTCGGCCGGTTTGCCGCCCTTCCCGCGCGCTTTACGCGCTATGTGCCGGGGTGCTACGCTGACGCCAACCTCGGAGCCCTCATGCTGCTTGGAATCGACGTGGGCGGCACGCACACCGACGCCGTGGCCGTGAGCCGCGACGGCGTGGCCGCCTCCTGCAAGGTGCGCACGGATCACGCCGACCTGCTCGTCTCGGTGCGCGGCGCCCTGGAGAACATCCTCTCCCGGGTGGACCGCGCCAAGGTCCGCCGCCTGAACCTCTCCACCACCCTGTCCACCAACGCCATCGTCGAGGGCCGCACCGAGGAGGTGGGCGCGCTGCTCATCCCCGGCCCCGGCATCGATCCGTACAACTCCATGCTCTGCCGCCACTTCCACGTGCTCTCGGGGTCCATCGACCACCGGGGCACGGAGGTGAAGCGCCTGGACCAGGCCGAGGTGGCGGCGGCCGTGGACTCCTGCCTCAAGGCCGACATCCGGGTCTTCGCCGTGGTGGGCAAGTTCTCCACCCGCAACCCGCGCCACGAGAACGCCGTGCGCCTGGCCCTGTGCCGGGGCGAGGGGGCCTGCGCCCGGGCGGATTTCCTGACCCTGGGCCACGAGCTGGGCGGTCGCCTGAACTTTCCGCGCCGCATGGCCACGGCCTTCTTCAACGGCGCGGTCTGGCGGCTCTACAACCGCTTCGCGGACGCCGTGGAGAAGACCCTGGCCGACCTGAACCTCGGGCACGTGAAAGTCAACGTGCTCAAGGCCGACGGCGGCACCTTCCCCCTGGCCCTCTCCCGCAGGATGCCCGTGCAGTCCATCTTCTCCGGTCCGGCGGCCAGCGTCATGGGCATCATCGCGCTCTGCGACATCACCCACGACTCCGTGATCCTGGACATCGGCGGCACCACCACGGACATCGCCGTCTTCGCGGGCGGCGCGCCCCTGGTGGAGCAGGACGGCATCCACATCGGCTCCCACCCCACCCTGGTGCGGGCCCTCAAGGTCCACTCCATCGGCATCGGAGGCGACTCGGCCCTGACCGTGCTGAACGGGGTCGTGCGCGTGGGGCCGAACCGCCTGGGGCCGGCGGTGGCCGAGGGCAGGAGCGTTCCGACCCTGGTTGACGCCCTGAACACCGCGGGGCTCTGCGCCCTGGGCGACGCCGAGGCCTCGCGCGCGGCCGTGGCCGCCCTGGCCCGGACCCACGGCCGGGAGCCGGAAGTATTGGCCAAGGAGGCCGTGGACGCGGCGGCCGGGTCCATCCACGCCGCCGTGCGCGAGATGACCGCCGAGATCAACGACCGGCCCGTGTACACCATCCACGAACTGCTGGAGGGCCGCCGCATCGTGCCCAAGAAGGTCTACGTCATGGGCGGCCCGGCCGAGGTGATGAAGATGCCCCTGTTCCGCAAGTTCCAGCTCTCCACCGAGGTCCCGCCGGACTACGCCGTGGCCAACGCCATCGGCGCGGCGCTGACCCGCAGCACCTGGGATCTGGAGCTGTTCGCGGACACGGAGAAGAACGTACTCTTCATCCCCTCGCTCCAGCACCGCGAGAACATCCCGCGCACCTACACCCTGGAGGAGGCCAGGCGCGACGCCGTGCGCCACCTCCTGGGCCACCTGGGCTCGCTCGGCGTGGTCCTGGACTCGGCCGAGGCCCAGATCACCCGGGCCGACTCCTTCAACATGGTGGACGGGCTCGCCACCGTGGGCCGCAACATCCGCGTCAAGTGCCAGGTCAAGCCGGGCGTGGCCTTCCGCCTGACCGGGAGGGCCTGAGATGCTGAAAGCCGCCAACTCCCTGGGGATCATCTTCTTCCCGGCCTTCGACTGGAGCATCTCGCCCACCCACCCGGAGCGCGAGGAGCGCCTGCTCTACACCCAGGACCAGCTCAAGGAGGAAGGGCTCTTCGACATCGAGGGCATCCGGGAATACAAGCCCGGCGTGGCCTCGGTGGAGGACGTGGAGCGGGCCCACTTCTGCTTCCCGGAGGTGGACGCCGTGACCACGCGCTCGCACCTCATCTCCGCCGGAGGCGCGATCACGGCCGCGAAGCTCGTCATGGACAAGGTCCACGACCGGGCCTTCGCCCTGGTGCGCCCCCCGGGCCACCACGCCATGAAGGTGGTCCACGGCTCGCGCGGCTTCTGCAACATCAATATCGAAGCCGTGATGATCGAGTGGCTGCGGGAGCACTACGGCGTGCGGCGCATCGCGGTGGTGGACACGGACTGCCACCACGGCGACGGCACCCAGGACATCTACTGGCACGACCCGGACGTGCTCTTCATCTCCCTGCACCAGGACGGCCGGACCCTCTACCCGGGCACGGGCTTTCCCAAGGAGTGCGGCGGCCCCACGGCCCTGGGCCGGACCATCAACATCCCCCTGCCCCCGGGCACCTCGGACGAGGGCCTGCTCATGGCCCTGGACCGGGTCGTGCTGCCCACCCTGGCGGACTTCCAGCCCGAGATCATCATCAACTCCGCCGGGCAGGACAACCACTTCTCGGACCCGATCACGAACATGAACATCACGGCCCAGGGCTACGCCGAGCTGAACCGCAGGCTCGCCCCGCACCTCGCGGTGCTGGAGGGCGGCTACGCCATCCAGGGCGCGCTGCCCTACGTGAACCTGGGCATCTGCCTGGCCATGGCCGGGCTGGACTCCAGCGGGGTGCGCGAGCCGGGCTTCGACCCGGAGCGCCTGCGCCAGCCGCGCAAGGTCACGGACTACATCGCGGAGGTCTGCGAGATCGCGGGCGGACTCTACTTCAACCCGCCCAAGGAGCCCAAGGACGGCGTGTTCGCGGACAAGTGGTTCGTGCGGCGCAAGAACATCTACTACGACACGGACGAGATCACCGAGGCCCAGACCGAGATGCTGCGCCTCTGCGGCAACTGCCGGGGCCTGTTGAAGATCGAGTCGCGCTCGACCAACAACCCGCTCTGCCTGGGCCTGGAAATCCCGTTCCACGCCTGCGACGAATGCCGCGACCTGGGCTATAAAATCCTGGAAGAGTCACAACTGAAGGGCGAATTCAGGTATATCCAGTTCGTGAACAAGCGGGAAAAAGAATTTGTGAGGTATGGGTTTTAAAAACTGGCAAGCTCAATATTTTTGCTTACACCAAGACCCTTAGCAATATGATCACAAAGGAATATAGCTGAATGATGAGCAGCAACTGCTTCATCAATTGTCACTTTTTCTTCACCATACCTGGCACCGGCTGAACAGGTTACAGAATCTATCCACTCCTGCGGTGGCAACTCCAAACCGTGCTCGGCTGACCGGTGAAATAGATCGTTTATATCATGCGATCTTGGGTACTTCCCATGTGTTTTTTTGAGAAAATATTTAATCATCTTTTCAGTCATCTGAAGAGATGCCCATTTTGAAATTCCAAAATTGCAATGGCGGTTCATAATCATTGTGATCGCAACAATCAAATCTCCGTACCATAAAAATACATCAATATTTTCAATTCTCGATAATGACATAAAAAGTTTCGCAATCAGCATTCCAATAGCCGTTCGCTCATCTTCACTCAAAGTATTTTTTCTGAACTCAGTGAGGCCTTCGATAAATCCAAATAAATCTAAAGGGGTTTGACCAATTATAATTGGGAAGCTAACCCGATATGGTGTTTTTTTAATTAACACAATGCTACTAAGCCAAGGGCCAAAACCCTTGAGACGGTCGCCATACATCGCCTCATACCACTTAATAACGGGATTACTCTCATCAATAAAATGGATATTCCCTGGAAACAGTTTGCCGAATTCAGATAACGCCGCCAATTCTCGCCCAGGGATTTCTGGATGATTAGCAGCAATCTTATCGTCAATTTCTAGCATCAAACAATGGAATTCTTGTCTCGTTATTTCCATATTATTTGAATAACAAAAATTGTATACGGTTATAAAAAATATGAAATGAATGTTCTCCATTCATAGAACAATGATCATTTCTCTTCTTTCTTCCCCCACCCTTCGGGCAGGGACTTCACGTGGATGTCGCGCTGGGGGAAGGGAATCTCGATCTTGTTGGCCAGGAAGCGCTCCCAGATGGCCAGGTTCACGTCCGTCTTGAGTCCCATGAGCCCGTTCTCCGGATCCTTGATCCAGAACCCCACGGCCAGGTTCACGCTGTTGTCCCCGAAGTCCGTGAGATGCGCCGAGGGCTCCGGGTCCTTGAGGATGCGGTCCACTGACCGGGCCGCCTCGACCATGAGCCGCATGGCCAGCGGCACGTCCGCGTCGTAGGCCACGCCCACGGGCACCGAAACCCACAACTTGCGGTCCGTGCGGGTCCAGTTGATGACCTGCCCGCTGATGAGATCCTCGTTGGGCACGAGGATTTCCTTGCCTCCCAGGGTCCGCAGCAGGGCGTAGCGCGTGCTCAGGGTCTGAATCTCGCCCACGTTGCCGCCGATCTCGATGATGTCCCCGGGCTTGATGGACTTGTCCAGGAGCAGGATCACGCCGGACACGAGGTTGGAGAAGATTTTCTGAAGCCCGAAGCCGATGCCCACGCCGAGCGCGCCGCCGACCACCGCCAGGCTCGTGAGGTTCACGCCCATGCTCGACAGGGCGATGAGCCCGGCCAGGGCGTAAAGCCCGAAGCGCGCGCCCTTGACCACCAGCACCCGCAGGGTGGGCGACATCTCGCTGGAGCGGGTGGCGCGGCTCTCCACGAAGCGAACCACGAGCACCGCGGCCTCCAGGGCCACCACGAGCACCACCACGGCCTTGAGCACGCCCCAGAGCGAAATCCGCGCCTCGCCCAGGGTCACGGCCAGGGAGTCCAGGAAGGCCGTGGCGGGCTTGAGCAGCCCGATGGCGTCCAGCACGGCCAGGGACCAGACGATGGCGGCCACCATGCGGGCCCAAAAGCGGCTTTCGATGAGCGAGGTGAGCAGGCGGATGATGACCCAGGCCACGGTCAGGGACACGGCCATGTCGGTGAGCTGGTGCGGCCGTTTCAGGCCATCCAGGGCCGCGCCGACAACGCCGCAGCAGACCACGAAAAGCAACGGCCAGACCGAGCGCCCGGCGTTGTTGGCCAGGACCGCCAGCCCGGCGGGAATGGGGCGCGAGAGCCAGGCCCGCACCCGGCCGCGCACCAGCCCCCAAAGCAGCCAGGAGATGAACAGCGCGGCCAGCAAGGCCGCCAATTGGACCACCCCGGCCCAGGACAGGAGGTTCGCCTGGAGCCAGGCCCAGAATTGGGCGAGAAGCCGGGAAAGATCGGCTGCGGACTCGGTGTTCATGCGCGACTCCTATAGCCCCAGGAGCACACCGGCGAAGAGCAGGATGGCCACGAAGCCGTTGAGGGTGAAGAAGGCCAGGTTGACCCGCGAAAGGTCGTCGGGCTTGATGAGCCGGTGCTCGAACCAGAGGATGCCGCCGATGAGCGCGGCCACCGCGAAATAGGTCCAGCGCAGGTTGGCCGTCATCCCGGCCATGAGGAACAGCCCGGCGGCGGCCAGATGCCCGTCGCGGGAAAGACGCAGGGCCCGCTCCAGACCCAGGGAGGCGGGCATGGACTTGAGTCCCCTGGAGCGGTCGAACGCCACGTCCTGGCAGGCGTAGAGGATGTCGAACCCGGCCACCCAGAGGGTCACTGCCAGGGCCAAGAGGAGCCAAGTCCAGGCGAACTCGGGCCGGAGGCTGATCCAGCCCGCGATGGGCGCGAGCCCGAGCACCGAGCCGAGCACATAGTGACAGAGCCAGGTGAAGCGCTTGGTCAGGGAGTAGAACCCGGACCAGACCAGGGCCGGAATCGCGAGTTTGAGGCAGAGCGGGTTCATGAGCGCCGTGGTCCCCACGAAGACCAGGGCGCAGCCGCCGATGAAGGCCAGGGTGAAGCCCTTGGTCAGTTCGCCGGTGACCAGGGGCCGGTCCTGGGTGCGCGGATTCTCGCGGTCGATGTCCAGGTCCAGGTAGCGGTTGGCGGCCATGGCGAAGGAACGCACCGCGACCATGGCCGCGGTGAGCACGATGAGCGCCCACCAGCCGGGCCAACCACCGGCGGCCAGGAACAGACCGGAATAGGCGAACGGCAGGGCGAAGATCGAATGCTCGATCTTGACCATGCGCAGGATCGAGAAAAACTTGGACATGCGCGGCTCCCGGAGGTTTTCCAACACCTCGGGATGTACCCTGTTCCGTCCGCGCTTGCAAACCGCGGAGGTTTCGGCGCACAATGCCGGGCAACGAATACAGCCCAGGGAGGCCCCATGAGCAAGCGGATGATCGTGGACGGCATGCTGGAAAGCGGCGTTTTCCCGAACAAGGCCGAGGCCGAGGCGGCGTACGACGCCGTGCTGGAGAGTCTGGCCGGAGCCCTGCGCGAGGGCCAGGACGTGGAACTGCGGCCCTTCGGCTCGTTCCGCGTGGTGGAACGCAAGGCCAGGACCGGCCGCAACCCCCGCACCGGCGAGCCCGTGGCCATTCCGGCCCGGCGCGCCGTGATCTTCCGGGCCGGGGCCCAGATGCGCGAGGCCCAGCGCCAGGGCCCGGAATGGCTGGGCCTGAAGACCTATTCCCTGCTCCTGGAGTCACAGGTGCGCGAGGCCCGGGCCTTCCTCAAGCGGAAGCAGGTCAAGGCCAAGGCCGAGCGCTACGCGCGGGAGGCCGCCGAGCGCCTGACCAGACTCACCGACGAGGCCTCGGCCAGGCTCAAGGACTACTCCCGCGCGGGCAAGCCCGCCTGGGAGGAACTGCGCCAGGGCCTGGAGCGGGCCTATGGAGAGCTGAAGACGGCCTTTCTCAAGGCCCGGGACAAGTTCTAGGAGCGCCCGCCCCCGAGCGGTCCGCCGCGGAGGAGCTTTTCGAATTCCTCCGCCGGAAGCGGCGGGGCATAGTGGTAGCCCTGGGCCAGACGGCAACCCACGCCGAGCAGGAAGTCCGCCTGTTCGCGGGTTTCCATGCCCTCGGCCACGGTGGACAGGCCGAGGCCGTCGGCCATGGACAGGATGGTCCGCACCAGGGCCCCGCCCCGGCCGCTGGTTTCTCCGATGCGGTCCACGAAGGTCTTGTCCACCTTGATGGTCTGCAACGGCAGGGACATGAGATAGCTCAAGGATGAGTAGCCGGTGCCGAAGTCGTCCAGGGCGAAGGACACGCCCCGGCCGTTGAGATGCTCCATGGCGGCGCGGGCCGCCCCGAAGTTCTTGAGCAGGGCCGTCTCGGTGATCTCCAGTTCCAACGCATGCGACGGCAGGCCCGTGCGTTCGAGAATCGCCGCCACCTGCTGGGGCAGTTCGTCGCGCCGGAAGTGCTGGGCCGACAGGTTCACCGCCAGGGTCAGATCGGCGAAGCCCGCCTCGGCCCAGTGCATGGCCTGACGGCAGGCCGCCTCCAGCACGAACAGGTCGATGGGCACGATGAGCCCGCTGCTCTCCGCGAAGTCGATGAACGCGGCCGGAGGACGCAGGGAGCCGTCCGGTTCCCGCCAGCGCACCAGGGCCTCCATGCCCACCACCGCGCCCCGGCCCATGTCCACCTTGGGCTGGAAGAAGACGGTCAGGCGCTCCTCGGCCAGAGCCCGACGCAAATCCGTCTCCAGGGTCAACCGCCGCGCGGCCTGGTCGTTGAGGTTCCGCTTGTACAGGCTGAAGGTGTTCTTGCCCGACTCCTTGGCCCGGTACATGGCCAGGTCGGCGTTCTGCACGAGCCGTTCCGCCGTGTCCGCGTCCAGGGGATGGACCGCGATGCCCACGCTGACCCCCAGGTAGAACTCGTTGCCGCCCACCCGGAACGGACGCCGCATGGCCTTCAGCAGATCACCGGCGATGCGCGTGAGCGGGTCGAGGCCCTCCTCCAATCCCTCGACCACCACGGCGAACTCGTCGCCGCCGAGGCGGGCCAGGGTGTCCTCCCGGCGCAGCACCCCGGCGAAGCGCTCGGCCGCCATGCGCAGGACCTTGTCTCCCGCCGAATGCCCCAGGGTGTCGTTGACGTGCTTGAAGTCGTCCAGGTCCAGGAGCAGGAGCCCCACCTGGGTTCCGGCGCGGGAGGAGGCCAGCATGGCTCTCCGCAGCCGGTCCTGGAAGAGCTGGCGGTTGGGCAGCCCCGTCAATTCATCGTGAAAGGCTTGGCGCTCCAGCTCTCGCTCGGCCTTCTTGCGGTCCGTGATGTCCGTGATGGAGGCCACGCTCATGTCGGTGCCCGGGATCACGGCCACGGTCATGAAGACCTCGCGGACCTCGCCCCGGCGGTCCACCACCCGGGTTTCGTAATTGCGCGGGGCCAGCCCGGGGCCCTTGCGGCGCATGGCGTGATACTCCAACATGCGCGGCACGTCGTCGGGGTGGAAGAACTCGGTCCACTTGCGGCCCACGGCCTGGTCGGCCGAGGCGAAGCCCATCAGGTTGGCGAACTCGGCGTTGGCCAGCCGGATGCGCGTATCCGCCTCGATGAGCATGCCCGCCGTGCCCGTGTTCATGAACAGAGTGCGGTAACGCTCCTCGGAGTCGGCCAGGGCCTGTTGGGCCTTCTCCAGCTCGCTGATGTCCACGAAGGTTTCCAGGAGATGGTCCTTCCCTTTGAGGGACAGCCGGGCCACGGACTTGAGGATGTCCATGCGCGAACCGTCGGAAAGCTGGAGCTGGCACTTGAAGGCGTCGCCGTCCTCCTTTCCTCCGTCCAGAATCGGGCACGCTCCCGCTTCGTTGGGACAGAGCAGGCCGTGGCAGGGACGGCCCACGATCTCCTCGCGCGTCCGCCCCGCCAGTTCGCGGGCCAGGGCGTTGACCTCGACCACCCGGCGGGTGTCGGCCTCCACCAGGATCACGCCCACGCGCAGGGAGTCCAGAAGCAGGGAGAGAAACTTCTCGTTCTCCCGGCGTTCCCGGAACATGCCTTCGATGCTCCGGGCCAGACTGGTCAGTTCGTCGTCGCCGTCCAGGGACACGGGGGCATGGTCCGGGCCGCCCGCCGAAGACACCTGTCGCTCCAGGCTGGACACGCGGGCCAGCACCTGACGTTCGAGAAAGAACATGGTCAGGCCCGCCAACATCAGGCCGGTGAGCAGAATGGACAGCAGGATGCCCAGGGTGGCCTCTTCGCCGGTCTGGCGCAGGTCGCGGCGCGTACGCACGGAAAGATTCAAGGCCGACCGGCCGTCCAGGTCCGGGATGGAGGCCGAGGCCAGGATGCTGTCCTCGCCCAGCGAAAGCGTCGGAGCCGGTTCCCGCCCCAGGGTCAGGGGCAGCTGCAGGGTTTCGGACAGCCGGGTGACGAAGGGGCGGGACACCTCCCGGCCCATGAGCAGCCAGCCGGCCGGCGGCCCCTGGCGGTTGCTGCTCAGGATGCGCTGGCAGGCGACCTGGAATATCCGGTCCGAGAGCACCATGTAGCCGGCGAAGCCGTCGGCCGCGAAGCGGCTCCCTCCCGGCGAAACGCGCGGCTCCATGAAGGACAGGGCCTCCGGCGGCGCGGAAGAGAGATTGCCGTCCTCGTCGGCGTAGCGGCCCCAGACGAGACCTCCCGACGCGTTGTAGATCAGACACAGGGAAAGTTTCTGGGTCTGGAAGGTCGCGGGAGGCAGGTTGGATTCGACGTATTCCTCATAACCGGTGCGGGCGAAGCGGGAGGTGTCGTCCCACCAGGCCCAGTCCTTGGTCAGGGTGTTCAGATCCTCGACGGTCAAAGCGAGGGCGTTCATGCCCCGGCGCAGGTTGTCCCGAGCCATGTCCTCCTCCAGATCCAGGAAGCGGCTCTGGAGAATGCCGTGGGACAACAGCAACAAGCCCGCCGTGACCAGGGCGAAAAGCAGGCCGATGACGGCCAGGGTGGACTTGCGCAGACCCCAACGCATGAGAAACCCCACCTCGCGTTCCTTCTTTCGTCTTTCTAGCCGCAATGCCGCTCGGAAGCCATTATTCCTTATCGGTCCACAGCGGGATGAAATCGAAGGAATGCACATCCACCAGTCCGCGATCCGTGAGTTTGAGCGCGGGAATCACCGGCAGGGCCAGGAAGGAGAGCAGGCCGAAGGGATTGCCCGAAAACTCGCCCATGGCCGGGGAGAGGCTGTCCAGGAGCTGCTGGAAACGCGTGGCCGTCTCTTCCAGGGGCTTGGCGCTCATGAGCCCGGCCAGAGGCAGCGGCAAACCGGCCCGCACCCGGCCGTTGAGCGCGGCCACGAATCCTCCACCCAGGCGGGCGGCCTCGCGGGCGGCCAGGGCCATGTCCGCGTCGTCCGCCCCGGCCACGATGAGGTTGTGGGAATCATGACCCACGCTGGAGGCCAGGGCGCCGGCCCGCAGCCCCAGTCCCTGGACCAGTCCCAGGCCCACGTTGCCCGAGCCCCGGTGGCGCTCGATGACCGCCAGCTTGGCCAAGTCGCGATCCGGGTCGGCCGTGGGGCGGCCCTGGACCACGGTCGGCGCAAGCAGCCGGGCCTCGGTGAGGATCTGGCCGGGGATCACTCCGATGACCCATACGCGGCCCCTGCCGGACGGCAGGGCGAACAGTTCCGGAGTGACGTCCGGCAGACGCATGCTGGACGGGAGCGTCGCGCCCTTGCCGCGCGGGAAGTTCAGGTCGCGCACCCGGCGGCCGCCCAGAAAGACCTCGGCCACCCGGAAGCGCTCCAAATCATCCAGGACCACCATGTCGGCGCGGAAGCCGGGAGCCACCGCCCCCCTGCCGGGCAGCCCGAAATGGCGCGCCGTGTTGATGGAAGCCATCTGCACCGCCCGCACCGGCGGCACTCCGGCGGCCACGGCGTGGCGCAACTTGTGGTCCATGTGCCCGCGCGCCAGGATGTCCGAGGCCAGGAGATCGTCGCTGACCAGCGAGACGTTGGCCGCGTCACACTCGTTGAGCGCGGGCAGAAGGTCGTCCAGGTTGTTCTCGCTGGTGCCCTCGCGGATCATGAGGTGCAGTCCCAGGCGCAGCTTCTCCAGGGCTTCGGCCGCGTTGGTGCATTCGTGGTCGCTGCCCGGCCCGGCCAGGACGTAGGCCGCCAGATCACGGCCCGAGAGCAGCGGGGCATGGCCGTCGATGGGCCGATCCCCGGCGGCCAGGAGCTTGGCCAGAACCTCGGGGTCTCCGGCCAGCAGTCCCGGGAAGTTCATCATCTCGGCCAGGCCGAGCACTCGGCCGGGATGGGCTTCCTGGAAACGCAGCACGTCCCCGGCCGAGAGCTCCGCGCCGGAGGTCTCCAGGTGCGTGGCCGGAACGCAGGACGGCATCATGAAATAGAAACCCACGGGCGAGTCGGCCGTGGCCGCCAGCATGTACTCGATGCCCGCCGCGCCGCAGACGTTGGCGATCTCATGCGGGTCGCAGACCACGGCGGAGGTGCCGTGCGGGGCCACGGCCCGGGCGAACTCGCGGGGACAGAGCAGGCTGGATTCGATGTGCAGGTGGCCGTCGATGAGCCCCGGGATCACGTGCCGCCCGCCCAGGTCCAGGACGGCTCGAGCCTCATAGGCCCCGAAGCCCACCACCAGGCCGTCGGCCACGGCGATGTCGGCGGGGTGGATCTCGCCGGACAGGACGTTGACCAGCCGGGCGTCGCGCAGGAGCAGGTCCACCGGCTCCAGCCCACGGGCCAGTCGGATGCGCCGGGCCAGTTCCTCGGGGGTTCGCGCACGGATCACGGCTGTTCCTCCATCCGGTCGCCCGGCTCTCGCACGACTGTCGCCTAGGCCACGTCCCAGGTTTGGCCCGCGGGCGTGTCCTTGACCTCCACGCCCAGGCCCGCCAATTCGTCGCGGATGCGGTCCGAAGCGGCGAAATCCTTGGCCACGCGGGCCTGCCGCCGCGCCTCCAGCCGGGCCGCGACCTCGGCCGCGTCGATGCCCTTGCGGGCGGCGCGGCAGTCGCGCAGGGCGGCCAGGAAATCCCCGGGATCAGCCCCGAACACGCCGAGCACCGCGCTCCAGCCCTCCATATCCTTGAGGATACGGGTCCACAAATCACGCGCGCCCTCGGACTTGCGCAGGGTCTTGTCATCAGACAGCCGCCCGGCCAGGCGAACGACGCCGAAGAGGTGTCCCAGGGCGGCGGCGGTGTTCAGGTCGTCTTCCAGGGCCTCGCCGAAGCCCGCCTCCAGCTCGGCCAGCTCCTTGGCCAGCTCCGGCGGGACGGGCGAGGCGCTCCACTTGGCCTTGCCCAATTCCTCGGCCATCTGCCGGCGGGCCGTATAGACCCGGCGCAGGGCCTTCTCGGCCTCCTCCAACCCCTCGAAGGAGAAGTCCAGGGGGCTGCGGTAGTGCGAGGAGAGCAGGAAGTAGCGCAGGGTTTCGGGCAGGAACTTGTCCAGGATGTCGCGGATGGTGAAGAAGTTGCCCAGGGATTTGGACATCTTCTCGGAGTTGATCTGCACGAAGCCGTTGTGCACCCAGAAGCGGGCCAGTTCCCGGCCGGTGGCCGCCTCGGACTGGGCGATCTCGTTCTCGTGATGGGGGAAGATCAGATCCTGGCCGCCGCCATGAATGTCCAGCGGCAGGGGCAGATACTTCTCGCTCATGGCCGAGCACTCCAGGTGCCAGCCGGGACGGCCCGGGCCCCAGGGGCTCTCCCAGGAAGGCTCGCCGGGCTTGGCGGCCTTCCAGAGGGCGAAGTCCAGGGGATCCTCCTTCTCCTCGCCGGGCTGGATGCGCGCGCCGGAACGCAGGTCGTCGATGTTCCGTCCCGAGAGCTTTCCGTAGCCCGGAAAGGAGCGCACCCGGAAGTACACGTCGCCGGAGAGCGTGGTGTAGGCCTGACCGCTCCGGATGAGTTCCTGCGTCAGCTCAAGCATCTCCGGGATGTGCTCGGTGCACTTGGGCTCGACATCCGCCCGCAGCACGCCCAGGCGGTCCATGTCCACATGGAACTCCCGGATGTACCGCTCGGCCACATCCTGGGAGGTCAGGCCCATCTCGCCGGCGCGCTTGATGATCTTGTCATCCACGTCGGTGAAGTTGCGCACGAAGGTCACGTCGAGGCCCTTGCGGCGCAGGAAGCGCACGAGCACGTCGAAGACCACGGCCGAACGGGCGTGGCCCACGTGGCAGAGGTCGTAGGCGGTGATGCCGCAGACGTACATGGAGACCTTCCCCTCCTCTCGGGGGGTGAATTCCTGTTTGGCGCGGGCCTGGGTGTTGTACAATCGCATCACGTTCTCCGTATGGGCGATTTCGCGTCAGCGGGCCTCGACCCTGGCGTTGAGCAGGGCCAGCATCTGGGGCAGATTGCCGTCCGCGATGAGGTACAAAAAGGGCACCGGCTCGGCCGGGGCCAGGGACACGGTCAGTTCTCCAGGGGTTCGGGCGAAGCGGCCCAGGGCCTCCAGGGCCGAGGCCGAGGCGGCTTCGCCGCGCGAACGGGCCTGAGCCTCGCGGGCCGCCAGCCAAAGCGCAGCGCGGGTCCGCAGAGCGGCCTCGCTGGTCTGGAACTGGGCGGCCACCCGTTGCAGGACGCGCCCCAGAAGGGAGCGATCCCGATAACGCAACTCCAGTTCGGCGAGGCTGGAGGCGAAATACTGTCCGTCCTGGACGCGCTCCAGGTCCAGGTTGCCGAAACGGCCGGAAAGGTCGGCCTGGAAGGTTTCCGGCTGATCCAGGGACAGGCGGTTCACCGTCAGTTCGCGGGACTGCGGGTCGTAACGGTAGTCCACGTGGGCCCGGCAGGGCGGGACCATCCAGCCCCAGGCCGGATCCTCCACGGTCAGGCCGATGAAGGCCGCGCGCACGAAGTGGGGCGTGGCATGGTCCAGGTCGAATGCCTCGATGCGGGCCCGCTCGGCGCGCAGCACCGGGCCCTCCGGAGTCCGGGCCGTCAGGCCGGTGAGCACCACCCCGCGCGGGAAAAGATCGAAGGTCAGCACCGAAAAGGTCACGTCCAGGCCAGGGCGCAACCCGTTCAGACCCGCGCGCACCTCGCTCTCCACATAGGCCCGCATGCCGGCCCACCCCGCGCAGGCGGCCAGGAACAACGCCGACAGGACGAACAACGCCCGCGTCCGCAGCTTCATGTCACAGGCTCCGCAGGGCCGAAACCAGGGCCACGGCCTTGATGCCCCTTTTCTCACCGGTGAAGCCCAGGCCTTCCTCGGTGGTGGCCTTGACGTTCACCCGCGCCCGGGGCAGTCCCAGAAGGTTGGCCACGTTGGCGGCGATGGCCTCGCGGTGCGGGGAAATCTTGGGAACCTGGGCCACCACCGTGAGGTCCGCCTGGACCACCTCCACTCCGGCTGCCCGGGCCTTGGCCAGAACCTCCAGAAAGAGCACGGCGCTGTCCGCACCGGCCCAGCGGGGATCGGTGTCCGGAAAATGCTGTCCGATGTCGCCGCCGCCGAAGGTGCCCAAAACCGCGTCGGCCAGGGCGTGCAGGAGCACGTCCCCGTCGGAATGGGCGACCACGCCGGGACCGCCGGGGAGGGGCACGCCGCCGAGCACCAGCGGACGCTCCCCGCCGTAGCGGTGCACGTCGTACCCCCAGCCAGAGCAGGGGATGGTCCGCCGCTCATCGCGCAGCAGGGCCAGATCCTCGGCGGTGGTGACCTTCACGTTGGACTCCTCGCCCTCGATCACGACCACGGGACAGCCCGCCTCCACCAGGGAGGCGTCGTCCGTGGCCTCCAGGCCCCGGGTCAGGGCCTCGGCGTGGGCCGTCTCCAGGACGCCGCGGGCGAAGGCCTGGGGCGTCTGCACGGCGGCCAGCTCGGCCCGGGGCAGGGTCTCGCCCACAAACCCTCCGGCCACGCGCTTCACCGTGTCCTTCACGGCCACGGCGGGAATCACAGCCCGCCCGCCCCGGTCCAGGGCGTCCACCAGACGCTGCACGAGCGCGGCCGAGGCGAAGGGCCGGGCCGCGTCGTGGACCAGGACGAATCCGCACTCCGACGGCAGGGCGGCAAGGCCCAGGCGCACGGAGTCCTGGCGCCGGGCCCCACCCCCGGTTACGCGCCAGGGCAGGCCCAGACCCTCGGTCCGGGCCAGTTCGGCCACTTCCTCCCGCATGGCGGGGACGTCGGCGGGCGGAAAAACGAAGACCAGGCCCCGCACCCGCGCCACCCGGGCCAGGGTGCGGGCCGAATGCCAGAACAGCGGCGCACCGCGCCAGCGGAGGTACTGCTTGGGCCCGAGTCCGGCCGAAGCCAGCCGTGAGCCGCTGCCGGCGGCCACGATCACGGCCCAGATGTCGGTGCTGTGGGGCATGCCTTTCTCCGGAAACGTGGCGGGGGAGGCGTTGCCTCCCCCGCCACGGCCCTGAAAAACGGGAGCCGGACGATAAGCCGGGTTTTGTTCCCCTCGCGGGGTGGTCGCCATTCCTCTAGGACGGCCGTTACCGGACGTCTCCAGCAGCCTACCCGGGGGCATTGGCCGGGCCGACCTGCCCCCCTATTTGGCCTTGCTCCGGGCGGGGTTTTCCGAGCCAGCCGCGTCACCGCGACCGCTGGTGGGCTCTTACCCCACCGTTTCACCCTTACCCCCGGCGGGCCGGGGGCGGTTTGCTTTCTGTGGCACTGTCCGGGGATCACTCCCCCTGGGTGTTACCCAGCGCCCTGCCCTGCGGAGCCCGGACTTTCCTCCCCGGCCCCCAAGGACCGCGGCGGCGACCTGTCCGACTCCCTTCCATCACCTAATGCATCGAAGCGCGCCTGGGAAGACGCGTTATTCCTCTTCGTCCTGGACCGAGGGAGCGCCGCTGGGCGCGTGCTCCTGCCAGTAGATGAGGCGCTGGCAATTCGGGCAGGCGATGATCTGCTTGCCCTTCTGCAAGTCGTTGTAGATCTGCGGGGGAATCATGATGTTGCAGCCCGAGCAGACGCCCAGGGCCACGGGCACGATCACCGGATGGGAGATGCGCGCGCGGATGAACTCGTAGCGGCCGAGAATGGGCGGCGGCACGACCTTGCCGGCCTTCTTGCGCTTCTTGTCCAGGCTGTCCACGCGCTTGCGGGCCTTGTCCAGGCGCTCGTCGAGGGTGGCCTTCTTGGCCGCATACTCCTCGCGGATGCCCTCGGCTTCCTTGTCCAGATCCTTGAGACCCTCTTCCTGGCGGCCGATCTCCTCCATGATGGCGATCTTCTCTTCCTCGCGCATGCGGTTGACCCGCTCGAGGCTGTCCATCTCGCGCATCATGGCGTGGTATTCCTTGGTGTTGCCCACCATCATCAGCTTGTTCTTGCTCTTCTTGATCTTGCCCGCGTCCTCCTCGATCTCGAATTCGAGCTTCTTCTGCTGGGCGCGCAGGACTTCCAGGCGTTCGTCGATCTGGGTCTGGCGCTCCTTGAGCGAGGCCACCCGGCCCTCCAGATCCGAAAGCTCCTGAGGAGCCTGCTGGATTTCGGCCTCCAGAACGATGATTTCGTCGTCAACCGCCTGGAGCAAGATAAGCTGTTCGATCTGCTTCTGATACATAGGTCCCCTCTTTGGTCCACGGGACACGCGCCCCCGCGCGCCCCTGCGTATTGGATCGCGGTCCGCCTGGGCGGCCCGCGCGATTCCCTATTCCCGGCCCGGCACCCGCCGGAACGGGTCGCGTCCCTCGAAGAAGCGCACGGACACGCCTTCGGCCGCCCGGGCCAATTCGGCCGCGAAGCGGCGCATCATCTCCTCTTCCAGGGCGAAGTGGCCCACGTCCACCACCAGCCCGGAAACCTCCAGGGCCGCATGGTACTTCACGTCCCCGGTGACGAGCACGTCCGCGCCCCGCCCGAAGGCCAAGGCCGCCAGCGACGAGCCCGAACCGGGGCAATAGGCCACCCGGCGGATGCGCCGGGGCTCGGGACCGCAGAGGGTCAGAGCCGCGCCGCCCACCAGGGGCTGGAGTTTCTTCAGGAAGGCATCCACGGAGAGGGCCCGGGGCAGGTCGCCCAGTTCCCCGAAACCGGCCTCGGGGTCGGCTTGAGGCTCCAGGACCGCGCGATCGCGCAGGCCGAGGGCCTCGCCCAGCCAACGGGCCGGGCCGCCGGGGCGGCTGTCCAGGGAAGTGTGGGCGGAGTAGAGCCAGGTTTCGGAGCAGAGGAGCAGGCGGAGGGCGTCGAGGTAGCGGCCGGGAGTGTTGGGAGCCTCGGGCTTGAGGTAGAGCGGATGGTGCGTGACCACCACCTCCGCGCCCCAGTCCAAGGCCTTGGCCAGGGCCTCGGGCCCGGGCTCCAGGCTCACCGCGGCCTTGCTCACGGTCCGTTCGGGCCCGGCCACCTGGACCCCGGAGTTGTCCCAGGGGCTGGCCAGGCGTTCCGGGGCCAACTCCCGGACCCGGTTCAGAAAATCATGTATGTTCATGCCCACCAAAGCAAGGATGCTCCCCGAGGTTTTCCCTTGGGGAGCATCCTGGTCCTCCTGAGAGCGGCGACAGGTCGCCTTTCGGAAGCAGCGTGGCGTTTTTCACCGGCAAGATCACGTCCTCTTGGTGGGCCAACCAGGATTCGAACCTGGGACCATCCGGTTATGAGCCGGAGGCTCTGCCAACTGAGCTACTGGCCCGAACAATGTTCGAGCAGAGGAACATAGCCCCGGCAGACGGACCTGTCAACTATCGCCGCGCGGGGCCGTGGATCGTCACTTTTTTACAAGCTTGTCATTTCCATCCTGTCATGAATTGCATTTGTGGCAAATAATCCGCCCAGGACAGGCCCACCCAATGGGGTTCGCCGGAAAAGCCTTGCTCTTCCAGCTCATTGCGGCTGGGCACGCTCCTTGCTTTCCTGATCGTCCAAACAATGTCCGGTGGTGCCCCATGTTCCCGACCACGCGAACCGAGTCCCTTGATTCCGAAATCCCGGCCACGGCCTTCGGCCTGCTTCTGGACGGCGCGCCCGACCCGGCCGCCCTGATCGGGCCGGACGCCCGCGTGGAGCGGGCCAACGCGGCCTTCGCCCAGGCCTTCGGCCCTCTGGCCGCAGAGCCGGGCGGCGACCCGGCCCTGCTCCCGGCCGGCCTCTCCGATCGTCTGGTCCTGGAGCGTCTGTTGCGGGACACGACCAGGACTCCCCGCCGCCAACGTTCCCACCTGAAGCAGGCCCGAGGCGTCCCGGCTCCCTTCGAGGTCACCACGGCGCCGCTGTCCGGCGGGCGTCTTCTGCTCCTGGCGCGCGATCTCTCCTCCGTCGCCGCTTTGGAACGCTCCGAGCGGCGCTACCGGAACGTCTTCGACAACGCCGTGGAAGGCATCTTCGTGACCACGCCCGACGGCCGCTACATCGACGCCAACCCCGCCCTGGCCCGCATGTACGGCTTCGACTCCCCGACAGACCTCAAGGCGCACTTCGACGACATCGCTTCCCAGCTCTACGTCGAGCCCGGGCGCCGCGACGAATACCTGGCCCTCATGGCCGAATTCGGAGAGGTGCTCGCCTTCGAGTCCGAGATCTACCGCAAGGACGGCAAAACCATCTGGATCTCGGAGAACTCCCGCGCGGTCCTCGGACCGGAAGGCCGCCCCGAATGTTACGAGGGCACGGTCATGGACATCACCGAACGCAAGTTGGCCCAGGAGGCGTTGGAGACCCAGCGGGCCTACTTCCACCAGCTCTTCGAAAGCTCGCCGCAGGCCATCGTGCTCATCGGCGTGGACGGCCGCATCGTGAACGCGAACACGGGGTTCGAGGCTCTCTTCGGCCACGAGGCCCGCGAGGTGCGCGGCAAACTCAACCGCGAGGTGGTGGTGCCCACGGAACGCATCCACGAGGCCGAGAGCTTCAACCGCACGGTCCTGGCGGGGCAACCCATCGAGGCCGAAACCATGCGCCGTCACCGCCTGGGCCGTCTCATCCCCGTTTCGGTCATCGGCTATCCCGTGCGCGTAGCCGGGCGCATCGCCGGGGTCTTCTACATCTACACCGACATCACCCAGCGCAAGGAGTTCGAGGAACAGCTCGCGCACCAGGCCTTCCACGACGCCCTCACCGGCCTGCCCAACCGCCTGCTCTTCAGCGAGCGCGTGGAGCGCGCAGTGGAGCGCGCCGCCCGCCGCGAGGACTACCGCTTCGCCGTGCTCATGATCGACCTGGACCGTTTCAAGACGGTCAACGACTCCCTGGGCCACCAGGCCGGAGACAAGCTGCTCATGGCTGCGGCCCGGCGGCTGGAGTCCTGCGTACGCTCCTCGGACAGCGTGGCCCGCCTGGGCGGCGACGAGTTCGCCATGCTCCTGGAGGAATACGAGCATCCCCACGACGTGACCCGCGTGGCCCGGCGGATCCACGAGGCCATGGAAAGGCCCTTCATCATCGACGGCACGGGCGTGGTCTGCGGAGCGAGCATCGGCATCGTGCTCCGGGCCAAGTCGTACCGCAGTTCGGAGGACATCCTGCGGGACGCGGACATCGCCATGTACCGGGCCAAGTCCCAGGGCACGGCCCAGTACAAGGTCTTCAACCGCAAGATGCATGAGCAGGCCACGGAGTTCATGCAGCTGGAGCAGGAACTGCGCCAGGCCCTGGACCGTGGCGAACTGTCCGTGCACTACCAGCCCATCGTGGCCGTGGGCGATCAGCGTCTCAAGGGCTTCGAGGCCCTGGTGCGCTGGGAGCATCCCCGCCGGGGCCGGATCTCGCCGGACCGTTTCATCCCCGTGGCCGAGGAGACCGGGCTCATCGCGCCCCTGGGACAGTGGGTTCTGCTCCAGGCCTGCGCCCAGATGCGCCAGTGGCGCGATCGCCACCCGGAGGCCGAGGGCCTGAGCATGAGCGTGAACATCTCCAGCCGCCAGATCATGCGCAAGGACTTCCTGGACGGGGTGCGGGAGGCCCTGGACCGCACCGGCCTGCCGCCCGCCGCCCTCAAGCTGGAACTCACCGAAAGCTCCCTGCTCAAGGACTCCAAGTCCTGTCTGGAGACCCTGCACGCGCTCCGCGACCTGGGGGTGCGCCTGGTGGTGGACGACTTCGGCACAGGCTATTCCTCGCTGAACTACCTCCAGCGCCTGCCCATCGACACGCTCAAGATCGACCGCTCCTTCATCAGCGGCGAGGCCAATCCCGAGATCGTCCGAACGATCATCGCCCTGGCCCGCAACCTGAACCTGAACGTGGTGGCCGAGGGTGTGGAACGGGAAGACCAACTCGAGCGGCTGGCCTGCGAGAACTGCGACGAGGCCCAGGGATTTCTCTTCTCCAAGCCCGTGGACGGCTTCAACGCGGGCCGGCTCATCGCCCGGCTGCTGGGCGACGGCGGCCCCTGCCGCGAAGAAGGCTAGCGCCCGGAGCGGATGCGCTCGATGAGCGCGGTGGTGGAGTAGCCCGGCAGAAGCGGAAGAGAGCGCACGCTTCCGCCGTCGGCCTGGACCACCTCGCGGCCCACGATGCGCTCCACGGGCCAGTCCCCGCCCTTGACCAGGATCTGGGGCCGGACCGCCGTGATGAGCCGCAACGGCGTATCCTCGCCGAAGAGGACCACGAAATCCACACAGGCCAAGCCCGCCAGGACGAAGGCCCGCTCACGCTCGGAAACCACCGGACGCTCGGGCCCCTTGAGGCGGCGCACCGAGTCGTCGGAATTGAGTCCCAGGATCAGGCCGTCGCCCAGGGCACGGGCACGGGTCAGCAAGTCCACGTGGCCGGGGTGCAGGAGGTCGAAACAGCCGTTGGTGAAAACCAGGCGGTAGCCGGGAGGCAGGGCCCGCCTGCGCTCCAGGAAGCCGTCCAGGTCGAGGATCTTCTCGTGGGCCAGGGAGGTGTTCATGCGCCCCTCGGCCGCAGGTTCTCGGTCTGCCCCAGCAGCGTCAGGCGCAGCCAGTCCAGGCCGAAGTCGAGGGCGGCCTCCTCGTCGGCCAGAACCCGTTCCTCGCGGCCGGGCTCGGCCTCCAGGCGCTCGAACATCTTCATGTCGCGCAGGAAACGCTGGAAGTCGTCGGGCTGATACAGGGCCAGGAAGACCATGCCCGCGCGCCGGGAGTCCAAGCCGCGCCCCGCCGCCCGCCAGTCCGAAACCAGGCGCATGTAGCGGTCGTTGGCCGCGTTGTACGGCTCCAGGCCCTGGTCCTTGAGCCAGGACTCGGCGGTCCATTCGCCTTCCTGCTCGAAACCCCGGCAGTGCGGTTCGCGGACCACGAAGAACTGTTCACGCAGGGTTCCGTCCACGTCCGGGCGGGTGGCCCGGCCCAGGGGATAGGTGCGGCAGGCCCCTGGGCGGTCGGCGTAGATCGAACAGCCCTCGGGCCGCACGAACGGGCAGGGCTTCTTGCCCCCCTCTTCCATGCGCAGGCGCATGGTCGGGAAGCCGTCGGCCCGGGCCGAAACCTCGGCCAGCTTCTCCACGAAGAGACGGCTCGGCAGCCCGCCCAGGCCACGCCGCAGGCGCAGCGCGTCGTAGGGCGTGAGCATGAGGTTCAGGTCGCCGCAGCAGGCGTTGAAGCAGGGCACGCCTGGATGGCAGGCGAAGCGGAAGGTCTCGCCGGGCTTCAGTTCCGGCAGGCTGTCCAGGAATTGTTCGGTGGCGTCCTTGGTCATGGGTGTTCCTTGTTCGGAGCCGGGAGGGCGGCCAGCCGGACCAACAGGTCGTCCAGCAGGCGGTCGCGGTCCGCGCGGACCACGGCCTCCATCTCGGCGCGGGGATGCATGGCCTGCATCTTGAATTTGTTGCCCAGGGCGTTGCCGTGCTCGGCGCGGCTCGTGCGCCCGGCCGCGCCCGTGCGCTTCCGGTGCCGCACGGCCAGGAGCCCCTGGTATACGGCGAAGCCGCCCGAGCGCGCAAGCCGCAGATCGTGCTCCACGTCGTCGTACTGCGAGGGCGAGAGGTGCAGCGAAAAGCCGCCCGAGCGCGCCAGCGTGGCGGAGCGGAACAGATGGCAGCAGCCCGTGACCGAGACGCAGGGCCGGGCGTAGGTGAACTGGCCCATGTCCAGATCCTGGATGTGCAGGTCCGAGAGGCGGAATTCGTCCGGCCGCGGGGGGTCCGGGGGGTCGGGCAGGACCGGGTGCAGGTCCGCGGCCTGAATGCGCCAGGGCCCGGCGTGGTCCACCACCCGGCAGCCCCAGACCGAGGCGTCCGACCATTGGGCCACGGCCGCGCCCAGGCGGCCGAGCCAGTCCGGCGGAACCTCGGCGTCGTCGTCCAGATAGAGGGCGAAGTCGGCGGCCCGGACCTCGGGCAGCGCGGCCAGCCAGTTGCGGGCCGCCGCCGCGCCCACGTTCACCGGCAGGTCCACGCGGGTCAGCCGTCCGCCGCTCCGCTCGATCCAGGCCGAGAGCACCTCGGCCGTGGCGTCGGTGGAGCCGTTGTCCAGGGCGATGACGCGGGCCCCGCCCAGGTCCGAGGCGAACAGGGCGGCCAGGGTGGCGTCCAGCTCGGCGGCCTTGTTCCAGGAATAAAGCAGCACGACCAGGGAGCCGGGGATCGGGGCCGGGGCGCGGGAGCCGTTCCCGGACGCCTCCGAGGCCAGCAGCGCGGCCGTGGCGTGCCAGGGCGCGGCCGCCAGGCAGTCCAGAAACATGCCGAGCGCGCCCGCCTTGTCGCCCCAGGCCTTCCGGCAGAGCCCGCGCCGCAAGAGGATCGACGGCCCCAGGATCGCGGCGGACACATAATGGACCTCGGCGGTCCCGAAGTCCCCGCGCAGAAAGGCGGCTTGGCCCCGCAAGGCTTCCAGGGCGGGGGCCAGGGCGGACGGCAGGGGGCGGGCCAGGGACGCGGCCAGCCAGTCCTGGTCGTTTTCGAACAGGGCCAGGGACACGGCCTGATTCAGCCAGAACAGGTTCGGCTCCCGGTCCAAACGGGATTCCAGGAACCGACGCACGGCCGCCAGATCGCGTCCGGCGGCCAGCTCCTCGTAAGCCGTCACGTCCGCCGGCCGCGCCCACCGAGCGGACAGGGTCGTCAAAAGAGGCCGGGCGGACTCCGGCAGGGCGGACAGAAGCTCGGGCGCGGAAAGAATTTCGGCGGCCAGGGCCCCGTCGAGCGGATTCTCGGCCAGGGAGGCCAGAACCAGGGCGGGGGCCAGGGGGGAATCGATGGACAGGGCGACGCGGGCCGCGTCCAGGAGATGCCGCTGGCCGCAGGAGCCCAGCAGCAGGCGGTCCCGGACGCCGGGGTCCAGGCCGCGCCAGAAGGAGGTCAATCCGTCTTGCGGTCCGAACATCCGGCCTCCCCGGCCTCCGGCATGGGCACGGAGGCGGCCAGTTCGTCAATGGACAGGGGGGCGTAGAGGCGTTCGCCGGAATAAACCCGCACGAGGTTGCGTCCCTTGGTCCGGTTGTCCAGGAGCCCGGTGACGACGCGTCGGTTGATGCGGCCCATGCGCAGGCGAGCCGCCGGATCCCCGGCCAGGACGTAGTAGGCCTCGGCCAGGCCCAGGCTGTCCTCGGACTGGCAGAGCAGGCCGTTGACCTCGTGGCGCACGAGTTCCGGGATGCCGCCCACCGAAGTGCAGACCACGGGCAATCCGGCCATGAAGGCCTCCAGAAGCACGTTGGGCAGGCTCTCCTGGCGCGAGGTCAGCGCCAGGACGTCGGCGGCGGCCAATTCACGCAGCACCTCGTCGTGCGTGATGGTCCCGGTGAGACGCAGACGCTCGGCCACCCCGGGCGGCAGGATCGGAAGCACGGCCTCGGCAGGACGCGTACCGCAGGCCACGAACTCCATGTCCTTGGCCAATCCCGAGGCCTGAAGCGCGGCGATGCTGGCCACGAAGACGTCGAAGCCCTTGGCCGGGGCCTCGTTGCCCACGTAGATCACGCGCAGGCCGCGTTTGCGCCGCGGGGGCGCGTCCCCGGGCGGCGGACCGTCAAAAAGGAACGAATTGTAGACCACGTTCAGGCGGCTTTTGGCCACGCCGTGGCGGCGCAGCACCCGGGCGCACTCCAGGGAGTTGCAGATGAAGCCGCTGGAAAGCCGAGCCCAGAGTCCGGCCAGGAGATTGGGCTGGAAAATCACGCCCCGGTTCAGGAAGAGCCGGTGGCGTGATCCCAGGAAACGGGCCAGGATGGCGGGCTTGTAGGCATGGTTGTGAAAGACGTGCAGCGCGTCCAGGCCGTGTTCGCGGGCCGCGGCGCGGAAGAAGCGGGCCGTGGCCCAGAGATCGCGGAAGCGGTCCCAGGCCAGCACCGGCACCCCGGCCCGACGCAGTTCCGGGGCCAGGGCCGAGGACTCGGGCACGGCGGCCAGCACGGTCAGGCCCATCTCGCGCAGGGCCTCGGCATTGTTCACCAACTGGCGGCTGCCGCCGGAGAGCTTCACCGAGTCCGTGGCCAGCATGATCGTACGCGGCTCGGGCCGCTTGCGGAAAAACTTGAAGAAGACCCGCGCGCCCGGGATCGTGCCGTACATGGCCAGCCGGGCCCGGACCCAGGCCCCGCTCTTGCGGCTGCTCACGCCGATGCGCTTGAGCCGGAAAGGGTCCGTGCCCTTGGCGTTGGGCCCGCGCTCCAGGCTGAAGGCCCCGTCGAACCCCGCGCGCTTCAGCTCCTCCTCGCTCACGGCGTCGAAGTGCCCCCAGGGCCAGCAGAAAAGTTGCGGCCCGCCGCCGTTGATCTTCCGCATGCGTTCCAGGCTCACGCGGAAGTCCTCGCGGCAGAAGGCGCGGCGCTCCTCCTCGGAGCGCAGACGGAAGAGAAGCCCGCGCTCGTCGCGCCGGGGCCAGAATCCGTCATAGACATAGGCGCTGCCCACGTCGAAGATCGGCAGGCCGGGCTCCACCGGGTCGTAGATGCCGTGGGCGCTCCAGTGGGCGCCCGCGCCGCCGACCACGTTCCGGGGCGTGAGCGTGCGGAAGGCTCCCTGGTGCCTGCGGCCGTGGGCGTGAACCTCCATACCGTAGTCCCGGACCAAGGCCTTCAGCTCGGACTCGTTCATGAACTGGGACATGTCCCCGGACAGGGCCAGGCGGAAGGAGTCGGGCATGGTGCGCAGCGCGGGAGCCGTTTCCGGGGTACGCGCCGGACCCGCCACGGTGAAGTCCGCGAGGGCGAAGAACACGCCGGTCATGCCGTGCTTGCGCAACAGCGGAGCGGTCACCAGCCAGTTGGAGAGGTGCGCGTCGTCGAAGGTGAGCACGCAGCAGCGGCCGCGCAGGGGACGCTTGCCGAGCGTGATCTCCAGCAACTCCACCGCGCCGATGGTCCGGTATCCGGCGGAGGCGATGACCCGGAGGTGCTCCTCGAAGCGGGCCGGGGCGTGGCCGTCCACGTCCGAGACGTTGTGGTAGCAGAAGACCGGGACGCTGCGGCCGATCACGGTTGGGCCCCCGGGCCGCAGGCTCCCCGGGCCAGACCGTTCTCGACGCCCCGCGCGAAGGCCTCGTAACCGGCCTTGTTGAAGTGGTCCCAGTCGCGGGGTCCATGGAGCAGTTCCCGCGCGGCGGCGATGCGCACCTCCGGCCGGGTGTCGATGAAGCCCAGACCGTTGCCCTCCGCGAAGGCCCGCACCTGGGCCACCAGCTGATCGCTCCCCGCGGCCACCTGGGCCGGGGTGTGGTCGACGTCCGGTCTGTCGTAGGTCCGAACCCGGGCCGCCGACAAGGCGTAGCAGGCCAGGGGCGAGGGCACGTAGACCACCACGCAGCGGGTCTTCGGCAGGGCGTCGCGGATATACAGGACGCTTTGTTCGAAGACGAACAGGGAGTCGTCGGCCCCGGGCTCGTCCAGGGGCGGCGCCTGGAGCCGGTCGGGCAGGAACACCGCCCGCCCGCCCACCACGGCGGCGTTGACGATGCCGGGCTGCATCGGCGGGTCGGGGTCCACGACATGTCGGGTCAGCCGGTACCAGACGTGGTCCCGCAGGAAGCGCAGCACGAGGTTGCCGAGCAGCAGGTCATCACCGGGCTCGATGGCCGCGCCCGAGGCGAAGCGGGTCGTCATGTCGTCCAGGAAGGCGCGGAACACGCCGGGCCGACGCAGATCCTCCCGGGGGTGGAAGGGGTCGAAGTGGCGTCGCAGGAAACCGCCGTTGTTCTGCAGATCGTTGCCTTCATAGAAGTAAAGCAGCATGCAGCCAGGGTCCGGGATCTTCAGCCCCCGCCGCCGCATGGCGCGCAGTTCCTGGAGCGGCTCCAGGATGAGGCCGTCCACGCTGCCCGCGCCGCCGCGGCCGAAGGACACCACGTCGCGGCCCAGGGCGTCCTGGAGCAGGTGCGCGGCCTGAAACCGCGACGCGCGGTCGTAGCCGAGGTCGATGAACCAGTCGCCCTTGCCCTGGGCATAGGAGTCCCCGGCCAGGGCCAGATAGCCCGGCCTGGGCAGCAGCCCGGCCTTGGAGGTCTGGCCGGGAAGGCGCATGTCCCGGGGGAAGGAGTGGTAGGCGGTGGGGCACAGAAACGGCAGCAGCAGGGGGAAGAACAGAAACTCCACAAGCGCGCAAAGGAGACCCACGCTCGTGAGTGCGAGGAGCAGGTTGAGGAGTTTCTTCCGCATGTCTGGCGTTCCGTGACCGTGATAGCAGATGCCCCGCCGCCGGGCAAGGCGCGGGTCCGGGAACTGTCGGCGAACGGATATTGAAATGCTCGGCTCAAGCGGATACAGACATGCTCATGTCGGATCGGACCATTCTCTTCATCGCCGAACCCCAGGCCGTGAGCGGCGTGTTTCCCACGCTCAAGGAGGCCGGAGTCCAGGCCGGTCTGGCCGACACCCTCGCCGGGGCCCTCAACTTCATCAAGAAGGCCTCGCCGCTGCTCATCTTCACCCGGCCCTCCATGCAGGGCTACTCGGCCGCCGACCTGCTGGCCGAGGCCTCGGAGCAGGAAGGCTTCCCGCCGGTGATCATCTTCACCAAAAACGGCTCCACCGAGGAGGCCCAGCGCTTCCTGGACCTGGGCGCGCGCGACTATTGGCTGGAGCCGCTAATCTGGGACAAGATCCGTCTGGCCCTGCCCAGGGAGACCCCCGAGACCCCGGCCGTCGAACCCGAGGATCCGCGCCCGGCGCAACGCACCCCGATCCCGACCCGCTTCCAGGTCATCGGCAAGCATCCGGCCGTGCTGCGGGTTCTGGCCCTGGCCCGCCAGGTGGCCCGCTCCAAGGCCACGGTGCTCATCTCCGGCGAGTCCGGCACGGGCAAGGAGATGATCGCCCGTTTCCTGCACCACCACTCCGAGCGGGCGGCGCACCCCTTCGTGGCCATCAACTGCGCGGCCCTGCCCGAACACCTCCTGGAATCCGAACTCTTCGGCCACGAGAAGGGAGCCTTCACCGGAGCCATCAACCGCAAGCCGGGCAGGTTCGAACTGGCCGACGGCGGCACCCTGCTCCTGGACGAGATCACCGAGATGGACCTGGGCTTGCAGGCCAAGCTGCTGCGCGTGCTCCAGGAAGGCGAGATCGACCGCGTGGGCGGCGTGGAGACCGTGCGGGTGGACGTGCGCGTACTGGCCACCACCAACCGAAACCTCGAAGAGGCCGTGCGGGAGAAGACATTCCGCCAGGATCTCTTCTACCGGCTGAACGTGATCCCCATCAAGCTGCCGCGCCTAGCCGAGCGCGGCGACGACGTGCTCGTCCTGGCCGACTTCTTCCGCGACAAGTACTGCACGGCCTACGGCCTGTCCCGCCTGGCCTTCACCGAGGACGCCAAGCAATGGCTCCTGGACTACGAGTGGCCGGGCAACGTCCGCGAACTCCAGAACCTGGTGGAGCGCGCCGTGCTCCTGGCCGGTTCCGGCCCCATCCAGCCGCGTCACTTCCTCATGGACTCCGAGTCCTGGAGCCCGGAGGCCGAGGAGCTTCCGGCGGCCGCCGCCGATCCGGCTCCGGCCCGGCCCCAGACCCCCGGCGAGGCCCTCTCGGTCATGCCCCTGCACGAGATGGAGAAGGCCCTCATCCTCAAGAGCCTGGACGAGACGCGCGGCAACCGCACCCAGGCCGCGGAACTCCTGGGCATCTCCGTGCGCACCCTGCGCAACAAGCTCAACGAATACCGCCAGCAGGGCCTGGAGATCGACTAGCCTAGCCCTCGCGGGCGACGGCCTGGCGGCGGAAGTCCTCCGGCGACAAGCCGCACTTGCGCATCCGATACTGCAAGGTGGAACGCGGCACGCCCAGCAGCGCCGCCGCCCCCTTCACCCCCCCCACCATGCCGCCCGCCCGGGCCAGGGCCTTGGCGATGTGCGCGCACTCGGCCTCGTCCAGGGTCGGAAAGCGGCCCCCGGGCGTCTCCGCCGTCGCCTCCCCGAGGTGGCTCCGGATGTCCTCGCGGCTGACCTCCTGGCCCGGCCGCAGGATGATCATCCGGCTGATCAGGTTCTTCAGTTCGCGGATGTTGCCCGGCCAGGAGTGGCGGCAGATGTCCGCCACGACCTCGTCGGAGTAGCGCGGGGCGGGGCGGTGCAGGAGCCGGGCCTGGCTCGCGCTGAGAACCCGCAGCAGCGGCGGGATGTCCTCGGGCCGCTCGCGCAGGGGCGGCAGGTGCAGGGTGATGGTGCTCAGCCGGTAGAAGAGGTCCGAGCGGAAGGTGTGCTCGCGGATGCAGTCCTCCAGGTTTTTGTTGGTGGCCGCGATGACCCGGAAATTGACCCGGATGGAGCGGCTGTCGCCCACCCGCTCGAAGGTCTGGTCCTGAAGCACGTGCAGCAGCTTGGCTTGCAACGGCATGGGCAGGTCGCCGATCTCGTCCAGAAAGACGGTGCCGCCGTCGGCCATCTCGAAGCGGCCCACGCGCTGCCCGCTGGCCCCGGTGAAGGCCCCCTTGGAATGACCGAAGAGTTCGGACTCGAAGAGCGAGGGGGCCAACGCCGGGCAGTTCACCTTCACCAGCAGCCCGTCGCGGCGCTGGCTGATCTTGTGGATGTGCCGGGCGATGAAGTCCTTGCCCGTACCCGTCTCGCCGGTGAGGATCACCGACGCGTCCGTGCCCGCCACCATCTCCACCTGGGCCATGATCTCGTTCATGGCCGGGCTCGCGAACTCCAGATTGCTCATCTCATAGCCGTCGTCGCTCTGCTTGAGCAGATACGTCTTCTGGCGCTGGAGCTGCTCGTTCATCTCCTTGAGCTTGGTGTGCGAAAGCATGTTGTCCACGGCGATGGCCACCTGCGAGGACAGTTCGCGGCAGAATTCGGCCAGATCGTCCATGTTTTCCGGAGCCCGGCGGAAGGAGAGGTGGATGGAGCCGAGCACGGTGTTGCGCACCAGCAGGGGGAAGACCATCGTGGCGGTCAGTCCCACGGTGAGCATGTTCTCCACCGAGGTGAAGTAGGTCTGCCGGGTCAGGTCCGGAATGACCAGCGGTTCGCGGGTGCGGATGACCATGTGCGCGAAGATGCCCTTTTCCAGGGGCCGGGGCTGGTTGCTGATGCCGCTCAGGGGGATGCCGGCGGCCGTGGCGAAATAGCTCAGGAACTTCCGCTCGGCGTCGTAGAGGTTGATGCTGAAGCGGTCATAGGGGATGAGGCTGCGCAGCTCACGGGCCAGGGCGTTGAACAGGGTCTCTCGCGTGGTCTGGTGTACGATGGCGTTGTTGATCTTGAGCAGCAGCTCGTAGCTCTTCGTCTTGTCCCGCAGCATGGTTCACCGCCGAATATTGGGCACTTATTTTAATAGTCTAAAATAATAGATGAAAATTGCGATAAGCCAACGATTTTCCTTTCTGCCCAGGTATCGTCGGCGTCTTCAGAACCGTCTCGAGGCGTTCTAGCTCCTTTATTCACATCGCACAAGCCCAATATTCGGCATGCTGCCGAATATTGGGCTTTTCTCGTCCGCCGTCTTTTCTCTACCAGAGCGAAATAGTCCTTTAATTTTAGACAATTAAATAGATAGTTCAATTCGGCACGCGCTTTGCTCTTTACGGCACAAGGAGCGCGTATGGACATCGAACTGCCTTACGGTCACGGCATTCGCCGCCTCGTCCTGCCGGACGGGTCGGACCTGCGTCTGCTCCGCCCCACGCCGCCGCCGGATCTGCCCGACCCGCTCGGGGCCCTGGCCCGCGCCGTGGACGCGGCCCTGGACACGCCGGAGCGCCGGGGCCGTCCCGCCCCCGAGTCCGTGGCCATCGCCGTGCCGGACGAAACCCGTCCCCTGCCGGTCAAGGATCTCCTGCCCATTCTTCTGGACCGTCTGTTCGCCTTCTGGCCCCGCCTGGTCCCCGGCAACGTCACCGTGGTGGTGGGCGGCGGCCTGCATCCGGCCCTGTCCCGGACCGAGCTGGACCGCACCGTGCCGCCCACCGCGGCCCGCGGCTGCCGGGTCGTGGGCCACGACGCCCATCAGTCCCTCATGAGCGACCACGGCCGCACCTCGCGCGGCACGCCGGTGCGGATCAACGCCGCCATAGGCAAGGCCGACTTCCGGGTGGTTCTAGGCCAGGTGGACCCCCACCAGTTCGTGGGCTTCACCGGCGGTTCCAAGGGCATCACCGTGGGCTGCGCCTCGGCCGAGATGATCCAGGCCAACCACGGCGGGCTCTTCGAGCCCTCGGCCCGGGCCGGCGTGCTGGCTGAGAACCCCGTACGCCAGGACCTCAACGAGGCCGGGCGGCTCATCGGCATCCAGCTGGCCGTGAACGTGGTCCTGAGCCCGGCCAAGCACATCGTCTGGCTCGGCGCCGGCGACCCCGAGGCCGTGCTGGCCGAAGGCGCGAAGGTCTGCGCCGGAGTCTACGGCGTGGCCCTGGACGACCCCTTCGACATCGTCCTGGCCTCTTGCGGCGGACATCCCAAGGACATCTGCCTGTACCAGGCCCAGAAAGGCCTGAACATGGCCTGTCAGGCCGCCAGACCCGGCGGCCGGGTGCTGCTGTTGGCCGAGTGCCCCGGCGGAGTGGGCGACGAGGTCTACCACGACTACGTGCGCCGCTTCGAACGGCCCGCCGACGTGCTGGCCGACTTCCGCACCCACGGCTTCCGCATGGGTGCGCACAAGGCCTATCTTTTCGGCCTTTCCCTGGACAGCCGCCGGGTGGTCCTGGACTCGGCCCTGGACGCGGCCACGCTCAAGGGCTGCCAGATCACGGCCGGAGCGGCTCAGGCCACCCTGGACGCCTGGCTGGCCGAGAGCCCCGCGCGTCCCCGCATCGCAGTCATTCCCAACGCCAACACGACGTTTTTCCACCGTCCGGCGGGGCAGCGTGCCCCCGAAGGCGGGGAGAACAAATAAGGAGGCAACCACATGATCCAATTCCTGGTTCACGAAAAAGGCGACTCCGTGGGCGTGGCCACGGTGGACATCAAGGCCGGGGAAACGGCCCAGGGTCTGTTCATGGACTCGCAGGCCAAGCTCGAGGTCAAGGCCCTGGACGACATCCCGCTGGGCCACAAGATCGCCCTGGAACCCATGGAGGTCGGCGGGACGGTGCTCAAGTACGGCCATGACATCGGCAAGGTGGTCGCCGCCTTCAAGAAGGGGAACCACGTCCACATCCAAAATCTCAAGACCAAGAGGTGGTAGTCATGAGCCTGGGCAAAGTTCTCGGATACCGTAGGGAAAACGGCCGTGTGGGCATCCGCAACCACGTGGTGATCCTGCCGCTCGACGACCTCTCCAACGCCGCCTGCGAGGCCGTGGCCAACAACGTCAAGGGCACCATGGCCCTGCCCCACGCCTATGGCCGCCTGCAGTTCGGCGATGACCTGATGCTGACCTTCCGGACCCTCATCGGCATCGGCTCCAACCCCAACGTCGCCGCCGTGGTGGTCATCGGCATCGAGCCCGAATGGACCAAGATCATCGTCGACGGCATCGCCAAGACCGGCAAGCCGGTCACCGGCTTCGCCATCGAGCGCACCGGCGACATCGGCACCATCGCCGAGGCCAGCCGCAAGGCCAAGGAATACGTGCATTGGGCCACCGAGCTGCGGCAGACCGAAGTGGACCTGTCCGAAATCTGGGTTTCGGTGAAGTGCGGCGAGTCCGACACCACCTCCGGCCTGGCTTCCAACCCCACCGTGGGCAACGCCATCGACAAGCTGGTCGACGCCGGGGCCACCTGCTCCTTCGGCGAGACCTCGGAGATCACCGGCGCCGAGATGGTCTGCAAGGAACGCGCGGCCACCAAGGAACTCGGCGAGAAGTTCTACCAGACCTGGAAGTCCTATGACGACTTCATCAACGAGTTCAAGACCGACGACCTCTCCGGCTCCCAGCCGACCAAGGGCAACATCCGCGGCGGCCTGACCACCATCGAGGAGAAGGCCTTCGGCAACCTCCAGAAGATCGGCAAGAAGGCCAAGTACGTGGGCGTGCTCGGCCCCGCCGAGGCCCCCACCGGCAAGGGTCTCTGGTTCATGGACACCTCCTCGGCGGCCGCCGAGGCCGTGACCCTCTGGGCCGCCGCCGGTTTCGTGGCCCACTTCTTCCCCACGGGCCAGGGCAACATCATCGGCAACCCCATCGAGCCGGTCATCAAGCTCACGGCCAACCCGCTGACCGCCAAGACCATGAGCGAGCACATCGACTACGACTGCTCGGCCATCCTGCGCGGCGAGATGACCCTCGACCAGTCCGGTGACAATCTGCTCGACATGCTCCGCCGGACCTGCAACGGTCGCCGGACTTGCGCCGAGGTCCTCGGACATCGTGAGTTCATTCTGACCAAGCTCTACCGGAGCGCCTAAGACGATATCCCCCGGCCCCGCCTTCCGGCGGGGCCGGGACAATGGATGACGACGCGGATGATCATGACGAGACGAAACATGCGGAGCGATACCGGATCCCGGCGCGGATGTTCACGCTGGAACTTCTGGTTCGCTCCGCCAGGCGACACGAACCGTCAAGGGAGAATGCCATGAAGCTACGCCTCGGTCGGATGTTCCTGCTCTTCGCCCTCATGCTCGGCCTTTGCGCCGGACCGGCCTTCGCCGGGTCCTATCCCGAAAAACCCATCAACATGATCATCGCCTTCACTGCGGGCGGGTCCAGCGACGTGCAGGCCCGCATCATGCAGAAGTACTGGAACAAGCTCGGCACCGAGTCCTGGGTCTTCGTCTACAAGGCCGGCGCCGGCGGGGCCATCGGCTTCGGCGAGATCGCCCACGCCGATCCCGACGGCTACACCATCGGCGGCGTGAATGTGCCGCACATCGTGCTCCAGCCCCTGGCCCAGGGCGCCCAGTTCAAGATCAGCGACTTCGCCTACATCTGCCAGGTGGTCAACGACCCGCAGGTCGTGGCCGTGCGCAAGGACAGCCCCTACAAGTCCGTGAAGGAAGTCTTCGACGCCGCCAAGGCCGCCCCCAGCAAGATCAAGCTCGGCCTGGTGGGCCCCTTCTCCGGTCACCACCTCATGATGCTCGGCGTCAAGTCCACCTACAAGCTGGACTTCGCCGAGGTCATGTACAAGGGCGCCGCCGACCAGAACGCGGCCCTGCTGGGCGGCGAAGTGGACGTGATCTTCGGCAACGTCAACGACGTCATGCGCAGCCTGGACCAGCTGACCATCCTGGGCGTGGCCGCCGAGAAGCGCAACGCCTTCCTGCCCGACGTCCCGACCCTCAAGGAACAGGGCTACGACGTGATCTCCGACATCCGCCGCGCCTTCGTGGCCCCCAAGAACATCGCGCCCGAAAGGCTCAAGTTCCTGCGCGAGGCCTTCAAGAAGATCGCCACCGATCCCGACTACCTGGCCGACATGAAGAAGGCCGGACAGCCCGCCGAGTACATGGACGGAGCGGAGTTCGAAGCCTACGTCCAGAAGAAGGCCGAGGAAGATCGCGTCCTGCTCGAGTCCTATGGCCTGCTGAAGAAATAACTCCCAGCCCGGAGGGGGTCGGACGGCTGGCCCCCTCCTTCCTTGGAGGATCGACATGACTGATTTCCTGCTGCCGGCCATCGGACACATCTTCGAGCCGCTCAATCTGTTGCTCATGGTCTTCGGGCTCACCGGCGGCATCATCATCGGCGCCCTGCCCGGCCTCACGGCCACCATGGGCGTGGCTCTCATGGTTCCCGTGACCTTCGCCATGGACCCCATCAGCGGCCTGATCATGCTCGGGGCCATCTACGCCGGGGCCATCTACGGCGGTTCCAACTCCGCCTGCCTCATCCGCACCCCGGGCACGCCCTCCTCGGTGGCCACCACCTTCGACGGCTTCCCCATGTGCCAACAGGGCCGCGCCGACGAGGCCCTCTACGCCTCGCTCCTGGCCTCGGCCTTCGGCGGGGTCATCGGCACCTTCTTCCTGCTCTTCATGTCCGCGCCCCTGGCCCGCTTCGCCCTCAACTTCGGCGGCCCGGAGTTCTTCTGGCTCTGCATCTTCGGCCTCTCGACCATCGCGGTCATGTCCCGGGACAACATGCTCAAGGGCCTGCTTTCCGGGGCCTTCGGCCTGCTCGTCTCGACCGTCGGTATCGACCCCATAGCGGGCTATCCCCGCTTCACCTTCGGCTACTATCCGCTGTCCCAGGGCATCGAGGTCATCCCGGCCATGATCGGCCTGTTCTCCTTCTCCCAGGTTCTGAGCCTGCTCGGCAGCGACAAACAATACATCGCGGAATACAACCCCCGGAAAGGGGCCTTCATGGCCGTGGTCCGCAAGTTCCTGAGCGACTGCAAGGTGAACCTCATGCGCTCCTC